>PXQZ01000080.1:30171-33048 GCA_003021755.1 Halobacteriales archaeon QH_8_67_36
AGCGGCCGCAGCGGGACGGAGCGAAAACGGAGTCCGTCGGTCAGTCTCACTTCGTCCGCTGGGACTGGCACGGTCCGAACTCCGTGCCCGTGCTCGTCGCGTCCGCTCCCCGCAGAACGGGCGTGGCGGGATTCGAACCGCCTGAACTTCGCTCCCTCTGGTCGCTCGTTCCGTGATTCGAATCCAGCCATGCCGGTTCGGTCACCGACTCGTTACGCTCGTCGGTCCCCTGCACGGGCGTGGCGGGATTCGAACCCGCGCTCTAGGGGTTAGGAACCCCTCACCCTCGTCCACTAGGCCACACGCCCCGGCGGATGAAACGGTCGAAAAACGCGGTCAGTTGCTGCTGGATTCGGTCGTCCTCTCTTCAGTCGTCTCGGTTGCGGTCTCCGTCGCCGAGTCGGTTGCGGATTCACTCGCGGCCTCCGTCGGCGAGTCGCCGGAAGTGGCTCCCTCGCGCATTTCTTCGAGTTCCTGCTCGACTTCCTCGCGGCCTTTCTGGAACTCACCCATGGCCTCACCGGTCGAGCGAGCGAGTTTCGGAATCTTGTTGGCGCCGAACAGGAGGACGGCGATGAGGAGGATGACGAGCAGTTCAACCCCACCGGGCACCCCCGGGAACAGTGGTACGATGGTCCCTGACATTGTGATGAGAAATTACGTGGTTGCTATTATAGTCTTTTTGTCTGCCCCCGGATCCGGGAACCGTCTTTTCGAGGGGGTGAAAGAGCCAATATCGCCGTTTCGCTTGATACTCATGGTCTCCGATATCAACCTTTTGCCGGCCCTGTCACGGGCACTGCGTGGGTACCGTGTCACTGCTGGACGAGTCGGGCAGTGACGTCATCGAGCCAGTCCGGCACGTCGAGGTCGGCGAGGGTGCCGTCCCGCCAGGTCGTGACGACCTCGGATTCGCCGCCGCGCGTGAGGTCTATCTGCCACTTGCGGCCGTCCTCGGCCGTGATGTCGAACCGGGCGCCGCCATTGGCCAGCGTGGAGACGTGTTCGACCGTCACCTCGATGCCGGTGTAGACCTCCATCGTGTCGGGCATAGCTGTCCCTATGTGCCGGCAGCTATTAAACAACGGCGCGATGCCCGGGGCGTACCATCGGACTCATCCGTCTCGCGGTCTCAGGCCACGATATGGTTTCAGTCGGCGACGAGGCTCCGGATTTCACCGCACCGCTCGCGAACGGCGACGTAGCCGAGCTGTCCCTCTCCGAGGCCGTCGTGGACGGTCCGGTCGTGCTGGCGTTCTTCCCGGGCGCGTTCACGAGCGTCTGCAGCCACGAGATGGAATCGTTCGACGACCGCCTCGACGAGTTCGCAGGCGCGGGCGTCACTGTCTACGGCGTGAGCATCGATACGCCCTTCGCCCAGAACGCCTTCCGCGAGCAACTGGAACTCGACTTCGACCTCGTCAGCGACACCAACCGCGACATCGTCGACGCCTTCGACGTCTCGATGGATTTCACCGCGCTCGGCGTCCACAATCTCGCCAAGCGGGCGGTGTTCGTGGTCGACGAGGACCGCACGGTCACGTACGCCTGGGTCAGCGACGACCCCGGTGTCGAACCCGACTACGACGAGGTGGTGGCGGCCGTGCGGGGCGACTGAACGGCCGGCTTTTTCTCGCTGGCCACTCGTAGTGAGGCTATGAGCGAGACCGGCAGCGAGACGGGTGGCCGCGTCTACGACCCCGACGCCGACCACGCGTTCCCCGACGAACGGGTCAACGACATCCTCGACACGCTGGACGGGGACGCGGAAGTACAGGCGTATCTCGAGGCACAGAACGTCAACCCCGTGGCCCGCAAGCGCTACAACGACCACGGGAAGAAACACATCGGCATCGTCCGGAACCGGGCACTGTGTCTCTATGACCTCCTCAAGGAGGGCGGCGTCGAGTTCAACGGCGCCAGCGAACAGGGGCTGGCGGAGGCGGACGAAGCGGTCATCATCGCGCTGGCGGCGACGCTGCACGACATCGGCCACGTCGTCCACCGCGACGAACACCCCTACTACTCGATTCCGCTGGCGGCGGACCTGCTCGACCGGCTGCTCGAAGACCACTACGACGTGGCCGAGCGCGTCCGAGTCAGAGGCGAGGTCCTCCATGCGATCCTCTGTCATCACACCGAAGAGGAACCCCTGACGTTGGAGGCCGGCGTCGTTCGGGTCGCCGACGCACTGGACATGGAGCGGGGCCGGTCGCGCATCCCCTACGAGCGGGGCGGCCGCGGCATCAACACGGTCTCCAGCCAGGCCATCGAGACGGTGACGCTGGCCCGGGGAGACGACTATCCGGTTCTGGTCGAAATCGAGATGAACAACGCAGCCGGCGTCTATCAGGTCGACAACCTCCTGAAGGCGAAGCTCAACGACTCCGGACTCGAAGGGAGCATCCGTATCGTGGCCCTCAACGGCAACGAGAACGGCGACCGGATCGTCGAGCGTATCGAGCTCTAAGCGGGGCGAACTGTGAGCGACACAACTGTTTAGTACCGCCGAATCCTACCTGTGTCTATGAGTCTCATACCCCTCGACGAGCCGCGGGGTGGCGGGCCGAACACCGGCCGAGACGGCCCGGACGACACCTCACTCATCGGCCGAGCCATCTCGGGATTGAAAGCCACCCTGCTGGCGCTCCCCGGGGCCTCGGCACTGGTGTCGAAGCCGGCCGGCGACCGGTCGGAGGCGACAGCCGACACCGACGGACGCGACGGGTCCCGGGGCCGGAAAGTGCCGGCCACGGTCCCCGGCGGACCACCGAGCGACCGAGTCGACGTGGTCAGCACCGAAACAGACGACACACTCACCGTCGAAGCCGTCGACAACCCCGACGCCGCCATCAGGTCGGACACCTGGGAGCCCAT
>PXQZ01000081.1 GCA_003021755.1 Halobacteriales archaeon QH_8_67_36
ACCGAGCGGACGTTGCCGACGTACCCCCTGAGTGCCTGCGTCGCGGCGTCCAGTTCGTCGGCGTGGTCGTGCAGTTCGGCGACCTCGTCTTCGAGCGCCTCGACCCGTTCGGTCAGCCCCGCGAGGTCGTCCACGGCCGGAAAGCCGTGATCGCCGTCGGTGACGGCGCGCTCGACCGTGCTGACCCGCTCTTCGAGTGTCTCCACGTCCGTCATGGGCAGGGGTGGTCCCGGCACCGCACTTCAACCCTCGGCCGAAGGTTCTTGTACGATGCCGGGCCCACCGACCCTGTGACCGAGAGCGAACGGGCGAAGGCGGCACTTGCAGCACTCGCCGACGGGGAGCCCGAGCGAACCGAGAGGGTCGGGATGAACGACCGACAACGGAACGATATGACGTGCGAGTCGGCCACCGGGAGACCGATGCCGTCGGCGGACGAGCAGGCGGCCGGCGAGCGGGCCGTGGGGACCGACCCGTCGGCCGACTACCACGCGGTCATCGAGCGGGCCGTGGCGGCCACCGAGGACATCGAGGCGGCCGCAGCGTTCGTCGAGTCGGTCGGACTGACGGGGCTGGAGGCCGCCGTCCGACGGGCCGACCGTGAAGTCAGCGGACTGGCCGCGGACGGACGCGAGGCGCTCGCGACCTTCGAGCGGTATCGGGTCGCGGCCGCGGGGCCCGTCGAGGAGTGATGGTCGATTACTTTCACCGCGGTGGCGACACCGCTTTAGGACCGGCTGGCATACGCCCGGACGGATGACACGGGTGATACACACCGGCGATACCCACATCGGGTACCAGCAGTACCACGTGCCCGAACGCCGGCAGGACTTCCTCTCCGCGTTCCACGCCGTCGTCCGGGATGCCATCGACGACGACGTGGCCGCGGTGGTCCACGCCGGGGACCTGTTCCACGACCGTCGGCCGACGCTATCGGACATTATGGGCACGCTTGACGTTCTGGAGGAACTCGCTGCGGCGGATATACCGTTTCTGGCCGTCGTGGGCAACCACGAAGCCAAACGCGACGCCCAGTGGCTCGACCTCTACGCCTCGCTGGGGCTCGCGACCCGCCTGGACGACCACCCCACCGTCGTGGGCGGGACGGCGTTTTATGGGCTCGACTTCGTTCCCCGCTCGAAGCGGGACGACCTGAGCTACGACTTCGCTCCCCACGACGCCGACCACGCGGCGCTCGTGACCCACGGCCTGTTCCAGCCGTTCGACCACGGCGACTGGGAGGCCAGCGAGGTGCTTGGCGAGTCCTCCGTCGACTTCGACGCCCTGCTGCTGGGCGACAACCACAAGCCCGGCAAACAGGAGGTCGACGACGCGTGGGTCCATCGTCAGCTTCGACGGCGGGGTGCGCATCACCCGGCGCGGGCTCGATACCCGCGAGTTCGTCTTCGTGGACGTGGAACTCGACGCCGCGGAGGGCCTCGAACGGGTCCGCAGTCGGGTCGGCCAGCACGACATCGACGACGCCGTCGTCATCGTCAGCATCGACGGCGACGGCGAGCCCATCGCTCCGGCGAGCATCGAGGAGTACGCCCTCGACCGGGGGGCACTCGTCGCTCGCGTCACCGACCACCGGGAACTGGCCGCCGACGAGCGCGAGACCAGCGTGAGCTTCGCCGACCCCGACGACGCCGTCGCCGAGCGGGTGCGGGAACTCGGGCTGAGCGGGGCCGCCCACGACATCGACGAGACCGTTCGGGCCTCGAAAGTCGCCGACGCCAACGTAGCCGAGACGGTCGAGGACCGCGTCAGGGAGCTGGCCGAAAACGACTCGGAGGCGCTCGACACCGCGGCCGCGGAAACTCCGTCGGACGACGACGGCTCGACCGCCACAGCCGCCGAGACCGACGGCGGCGACACGGCAGCGGACGCGACCGGCACAGATGTGGCGGGCGACGGTCCGAGCGCCGAGACGACGGTCGAGGACCCGAGCGCCGACGCAGCGACAGACGACCAGTCGAGCGACGAGGCGGCCGCGGACGCCCCGTCCGAGTCCGCCGGCGAGGACCAGTCCCTGGAGGAGTTCCTGTGAGGTGTCGCTGATGCGGTTCCAGCGAATCGCGATGGAACGGTTCAAGTGCTACGACGACGCCGACCTCACGCTCGACCCCGGCGTGACCGTCATCCACGGGCTCAACGGCAGCGGGAAGTCCTCGCTGCTGGAGGCCTGTTTCTTCGCCCTCTACGGCTCGAAGGCTATCGACGAGAATCTGGAGGACGTGGTCACCATCGGCGCGGACGACTGCACGGTCGAACTCCGGTTCGCCCACGCGGGCGGGGAGTACCATCTCACTCGCCGGGTCCGCAACACCGGCGAGCGCGCGACGACGGCCAAGTGCGTGCTGGAGACGCCGGATGACACCTTCGAGGGGGTACGGGCGGTCCGTCGGCGCGTCACGGAGCTACTGCGGATGGACAGCGAGGCGTTCGTAAACTGCGCGTACGTCCGCCAGGGCGAGGTGAACAAGCTCATCAACGCCTCGGCGAGCGACCGCCAGGATATGTTGGACGACCTCCTCCAACTGGGGAAGCTAGAGGAGTACCGGGAACGGGCCAGCGACGCCCGCGTCGGCGTCAAGCGCGTGCGCGACGGCAAGCGGGACGTCCTCTCGAATCTCGACGACCAGATTGCGGCCAAGGAGGAGCAGGGACTCCACGAGCGACTGAACGCGCTGGAGACCGAGCTCTCGGAGACGACTGCCGAGATCGAACGCATCGAAGATCAGCGCGAGACGGCCGTGGAGACGCTGGAGCAGTCGACTGCCGTCCTCGAAGAGCACGAGGAGCGCCGCGAACAGCTCGCCGACCTGCAGGGAGACATCGAGGAACTGGAAGGCGAGATCAGGGAGACGGAGGCCGAACGCGACCGGATCAAGGAGCGCATCTCGGCGCTGAAAACCGAGCGCGAGGAACTCGGCGAGGAGCTCGCGGAGACGCTCGCCGAGACTGCGCTCGAGGAGCCCGACCCCGACGCCGTCGAGGCCCGGTTGGATGAACTGGAAGCGAGCGCCGAGGACCTCCGCTCACGCATCGAAACCCGGAAAGTCGAGGCCCAGAAACACAGCAGCGAGGCCGACTCGCGCCAGTCGGAAGCCGAGGAGCTCGAATCGCGAGCCGAGTCGAAGCGCGAGGAGGCCACTGAACTCGAATCGGCGCTCGAAGACGCGCGGGAGACGGTCGCCGAGCGCCGGGCGAAGCTCGACGACATCGACGAGCGAATCGAGACGCTCGAAGCGCGGTTCGCGGACGGCGACGTAGCCCGCGAGGACGCGCCGGCCCACCGCGACTCGGTGGCCGAGGAACTCGACGAGGCCCGCCAGCGGGTGACGGAACTGGAGACGAAACTGGCAAGCGAACGCGAGTCGCTCCGGGAGGCCGAGGCGCTGCTCGACGAGGGGAAATGTCCCGAGTGCGGGCAGGACGTCGCCGACTCCCCGCACGTCGACTCCATCGAGGACGACCGCGGGCGGGTCGCCGAACTGGAGACCGAACTCGACGCGGCCCGCGAGCGGGTCGGGACGCTCGAAGCACGGCTGGAGCGGGCCGAGTCACTGGCCGACACCGCCGACACGCTGGACAGTCTCGAAGACGACCGCGCGAACGTCGTCCGGCTCATCGAGGAGAAAGCGTCCGGTCTGGAGGCCGATGAGGAACGCATCGAGACGTTGCGCGAGTCGGCCACAGCGTTCGACACCGAGGCCGAGGCGAAACGGGCGGCCGCTAGCGAGGCCGAAGAACGGGCCGCCGAGGCCCGCTCGACCATCGGCGAGTGCAATCAGGAACACCAGACGGTCAAGCAATCCATCGAGCGGCTGGAGCGGGTCGCGGCGCTGTTCGACGACATCGACGACTGCGACAGCGACATCGAACAGCTCCGCGAGAAGCGCAGCCAGCGGGCGGTGATGAACGAACAGCGCCGCGAGCGGCTGGCGGAGAAACGCGAGCGCAAGGCGGAACTCGCCGCGAAGGTCGACGAGGACCGCATCGCGGAGGCGCGCGACGAGAAATCGCGGGCCACGGCGTACATCGAGCAGGCCGACGCGAAGCTCGACGACCTCCGGGAAGAACGCGACGAGACCCAGTCGGCCATCGGCGGCGTCCGAAACGAAATCGAGGAACTGGAGGGCCTCCGCGAGCGGCGCGAGCAGCTCGCCGACACCGTCTCGAAGCTCGACGCGCTGTACGACGAGAGCGAACAGCTCCAGGAGATGTACGGGACCCTCCGCGCTGACCTCCGCCAGCGCAACGTCGAGACGCTCGAACGGATGCTCAACGAGACGTTCTCGCTAGTGTACCAGAACGATTCCTACTCCCACATCGAACTCGACGGGGAGTACCGGCTGACGGTTTACCAGAAGGACGGCGACCCGCTGGAGCCCGAGCAGCTCTCGGGCGGGGAGCGGGCGCTGTTCAACCTCAGCCTGCGCTGTGCCATCTACCGGCTGCTAGCGGAGGGCATCGAGGGGGCGGCCCCGATGCCGCCGCTCATCCTCGACGAACCGACGGTGTTCCTGGACTCGGGCCACGTCACACAGTTGCTGGACCTCGTGGCGTACATGCGCGACGAGGTCGGCGTCGCACAGATTCTCGTCGTCAGCCACGACGAGGAACTCGTCGGCGCGGCCGACGACCTCGTGCGTGTCGAGAAGAACGCCACGTCGAACCGCTCGCACGTCTCGCGGGTCGAGCGCATCGAGGAGACGGTCGCCGAACTCGCGGACTAGCCTGGGGCGTCAGCGAACAGTTTGCAGCAGGTTGGTTTCAGCGCTGTCACGGACGGATTGCCTATTCAGTGTATCTGCTTACTGACAGTGCAAAGAGCGAGTGATATACTCGAAGCACATCCGAGGAGAGACACTCCCTTCGCTACAAGCTCCGTTACATCTATTACGTAACGTATCGTGCTGTATTGTAACGATGAAAACCGTCACGACTCGAATACCCGAAGACGACGAAGAGGCTTTGTCCGCACTCGAAGAAAAGCTAACCGCAGACCGGTCGGAGGTTCTGCGCCGGCTCATCCGACAAGGCCTCACAGACTGGCGCCGGGAGCAGGCAGTTGAACAGCTGCGAGAGCATACCATAACCCTCCGTCGGGCGGCCGAGATTGCCGACGTGACGTACGTCGAAATGCTCTCTCTTGCCGCTGAGGAAGATATCGATACCGGATACACGACTGACGAACTTGAACGAGACCTCGGACGGATTTGATGGCTGTCGTTGATTCGTCCGCACTGATCCCGCTCGCACGGATTGGTCGTCTTGACCTCATTTCGGCAATCTTCGACAAACTACGGACAACCCGTCAGGTTCGAGATGAAGTCCTCACCGAGGGGAAGCGAGGGACTGCCGCACTGACCACCTTTTTTGATGACGTGTCGATTTGTGAGATGCCAACCGGCACTGAAAACGTCGCATCGCTGGAGGGGGTGACTGTGGCCGACGCATCGGTAATTTTGCTTGCTGACAAAGGAGAAGAAGTGTTACTCGCCAACGATAAAGGACTCATTGAAGTCGCCCGGAGTCATGGTGTTGAATGTTGGTGGGTGACAACGCTACTGCTCAAGTGTACGAAAGAAGGGGCATTGACTGCCACAGAAGCGACCGATGTATTGTATGACCTCGTGAATGCAGGCATGAATCTTTCCCCACAAGTGTATACGCAGGTACAGCGGAAACTTCGAGAACTCGGCGAAACATAGGGTGCCTCCTCATTGGTCACTGCACTGCTTGCACTGACCGAATTAGGCGTTTGATTTCACTCGATATGGTCGCTAACTACCTGTAAAGTAGACGCTGCAAACTATTCGTTCTCTATGGTCCTGAGTGCCACCAGCCCAGCGGGCCCGACGACGAACATTCGGCCGGCCGCGATGACAGGCGATGCGTACTCCACTGCATGAACGGACGAGAGTTGCCAGTGTTCGCGGTCCGGGCCGAGAAAGCCGTCTGTCTCACGGCGGAAGGCACGGACATCGCCAGACACGACAAGTACATCTTCCTCCGTCACGACAGGGGCGGCCGTGCCCTCGCTCGGAAGGTGAGCCTGCCAGGTTGTCTCCCCGGTCCTGGGGTCGAGTTCGTGGAGATCGCCGACGACAACGTAGATATCGCCGTTGGCGGCCGTCGCTGCCCCAGCACGGCTGTGGAGGTCGCGCCGCCAGCGGACCTCTCCAGCGTGATCGATGGCGACGGTCTCCCGGTGGCCGGTCTGCACGACACCACCCTCATCGATGGCCGACGCAGCGTATGCCGTATCGACAGGGACACGCCAGCGTTCCTCACCAGATTCCCGATCAAGTTTTACGAGATTGTTTCGGTCGGGAACGTACACTCCCTCCGCGGTGACGGCGGGCGGGATTTGTGTGGCGGTGGAATCGCCGAGATTGTACTCGTCGTAGATCAGTGGGTCGAGCGGTTGCTGCCAGCGTTCACTGCCGTCGGGCGTGAGTCGGACGCACTTGGTGGCGCTCCGAGCATAGATGTCCCCGTCTGCGATGGTGAGGCCGTACGTCGCCCGGTCCCCGACACGTATTGTATCGACGAGTTCGCCGTCGGAAAGCGAGAGAACAGTGACCAACGCCGGTTCCGGGTCCGTAGAGTTGCCCTTCCGGACGACTCGCGTCGGGACGTACAGTCGATTCCGACTCTGGTCGATCGCTGGTGCGCCAGAGACCTCACTCTCGAGGCGTTGCTCCCACTCCTCGTTCCCATCGGGTCTGAGTGCGACCACCCGCCGTTCGGCGGCGAAGTACACGACACCATCGTTGACGACGGGCGACGTGTACGGCCACCCACCCGAGGTCAGAATGTCGAAGTCAGTGGCTTCCGGCGCGCCGCCTGCGACGCGATTCGTGTTCTGTGAGCTGTTGCCATACGAGTGCCAGTCGCCGTCGTGGAACGGTGCTGGCTCCACGGAGTCGTCAACAACGTTGCATCCCGCAAGCGTACTTGCCGTCGCGGTCCCTACGGCCGCGAGGACCGATCGACGCGTCACACGGGTTCGAGAAGATTGCGATCGGAATGGTTCTTCCTTGACTGAGTCGTCCTGTGGGGAGGAAGGATTAGCGGGGGACACTGGTCGCAGTATCACCCCGGTGTGAGATGTGTCTTGTGTGCACTGACGAATCGCTCTCCTATGAGTGAGTATGCGAACGGTTCTCTGATACTGCCGGACTAGCCAGTGAGGAACGCGACCGCCTCGCTCGCCGTTTCTGTCGTGTCGTAGCCCGGCCGGCCGACCACGTCCGTCGTCACGACGAGCCCGGCGGCGCGGAACTCCCCGAGCAGCCCGTGGAGGTCGCTCTCACAGAGGTCGTAGCTGTCCAGTATATCGTGGACCGACAGCGGCCCCCGCCGGTCGAGTTCGACCAGGAGCCCCAGCGCTCGGTCGTCGTGGGCGGCCGTGAGGACCGTCTGGACGGCCGCGGGAACGGCGGCTGCGGCGGCCGCGAGGGGGGACTCGCCGTCGACCGGCTCCAGTGTCTCGTTGGCGACGTGTTTCTCGGCGCCGGTTTCCGGGTCGCGGACGAGGCTCGATTCGCTGGACCGCTCGACCAGCACGTAGTGGGTCCCCGACTCGTCGCGGACGGTGCGCATACTCGCCGTTACTGTCGGGCGTGGTTAGCCGTTGTGGTCGGGCGTCTCGCTCTCGGCGCCCGCTTCCGTCTCGTCGCGCTCGCGCACGAATTTCCTGTACCGGAAGTAGCCGTAGGCAAAGAGGACGGCGCCGCCGGCCGTCAGCTGGAGACCGAGGTCGATGTCACCCCGGAAGTAGGCGAACATCGGTCCCAGCGACAGCGCAAGGAGGGCGATGTTGAACACGACGACGAGCTTCCAGAACAGCGCGGTCACCTCGCCGCCGCCGCCCTCCGGTGGTTCGGGCACGTCGGGGCCGAGGCTCGACGGGTCGAACTCATCGGGCTCGTAGGGACTCTTCTCCGAGAGCACCCCGCCGCCGTCTTCCCGCTCGTCGGGTCCGTCAAGCACGACTGGCTATCGGGACGCGGCAGGTAAAAGGACTTCTCTCATAGTGGTTCGTGTAGCGATTTGCCGGTACGTGCCGACCCCGCGGGCACTATCCGGAAACAATCTACAATAATCGCCGTTACGCCCGGTCGCTGAGCGAGACGGTCGCGTCCGTCTGCACCCAGGCGAGTGGATTCTGGGCGTCATAAAACACTGTCCCCTCCTCGGTCTCGTAGGTCTCGGTCGTCTGTACGGCCTTGGGGAGTGCAGGGTCCGACCGGAGCCCGTTCGCCCTATCCGACTCGCCGTCGGGAGATGCGTGATGCGACATGGGGAATCGTCTGGGGATATGCCACTCTTTAGCATATACTTTCCGCCTGTGACAAACATGTACAATACCGGACGCGGTCGCCGACCGCCGACGTTTTTGTCTACGCTCTCGAAGGGGGGACAATGAGCGAGGAGAGTCAGAGCGCCCTCGGAGACTTCGGCGGAGACGAGGGCGACGACGACCGGCCGACGGCGGAGGCCGCGGCCATCGCGGGCAACGGCGACGGGGGCGCGAGCCTCGTCGACATCGACGAGCGCCAGTTCCCACCGGTCGAGGAGACGGTCGAGTTCGTGGTCACGCAGGTCGACTACACCGTCGAGGGCCGGGGCGACGAGGAGTTCCCCGTCGTCCACATCTTCGGCCGGACCGAGGACAACGACCCCGTCCACGCGCGGGTCTACGAGTTCAAACCGTACTTCTACGCGCCGTCGAGCAGCGTCAGCGAGGACCGACTGCGGACCTACGACCGCATCACCGGCTGGACGGAGACCGACGCCGACGGCGAGCCGTACGAATCCATCCGCGGCGAGCGCCTGACGAGGATATTCGGTCAGACGCCCCGCGACGTGGGCCAGATGCGCGACGACTTTGACCACTACGAGGCGGACATCCTCTTCCCGAACCGCCTGCTCATCGACAAGGACATCACGAGCGGTATCAGGGTGCCCGCTCGCGAACTCGACGACGGGAGTCTGAAGATCCACCACGAGGAGATCGTGCCCGTCGAGGCCAGTGCCGACCCCCGGGTCAACACCTTCGACATCGAGGTCGACGACCGCCACGGCTTCCCGGAGGACGGCGAGCAGACCATCGTCTGTCTCACGTCCCACGACTCCTACACCGACGAGTACGTCGTCTGGCTGTACGAGTCCCCCGACGGCATCGAGGGACCGGAGGCGCTGGCCGCCTACGACCCCATCCGGGAGGACGCCGACTTCGACGCCGACGTGCGAATCTTCGAACGGGAGGCGGCGATGCTCGACAGCTTCATCGGTTACATCGAGGACACCAACCCCGACGTGCTGACGGGGTGGAACTTCGACGATTTCGACGCGCCGTACCTCCTGGACCGGGTCGAGGAACTCCGGAGCTACGACCACGACTACGATCTGAACATCGATCGCCTCTCGCGCGTGGACGAGGTGTGGCGCAGCGACTGGCGGGGCCCCGACATCAAGGGCCGCGTGGTCTTTGACCTGCTGTACGCCTACAAGCGCACACAGTTCACCGAACTGGAGTCCTACCGACTCGACGCGGTCGGCGAGCAGGAACTGGGCGTCGGCAAGGAGCGCTACACCGGCGACATCGGCGACCTGTGGGAACAGGAGCCCGAGCGCCTGCTGGAGTACAACCTCCGTGACGTGGAGCTCTGTGTCGAACTGGACCGGGAGCAGGACATCATCGACTTCTGGGACGAGGTCCGCACCTTCGTGGGCTGTAAGCTCGAAGACGCAACCACGCCGGGCGACGCCGTCGACATGTACGTCCTGCACGAGCTTTACGACGAGTACGCGCTCCCGTCGAAGGGCCGGCAGGAGAGCGAGGACTACGAGGGCGGGGCCGTCTTCGACCCCATCACCGGGGTACGCGGGAACGTCACCGTGCTGGACCTGAAGTGTTTCAGCGGGGACACGGAGATCATGACTCCCGACGGTCCGAAAAATATCAGACACGTCGGGCAAGGTGACGACGTGTACACGCTGAACCCGGACACGTTCGAGTGTGAAATCAAACCAGTGACGGAGACACACCAGTACGAAAACCAATACGGTGAACTCCACCACCTCTCGGGGAACACGCACGATTTCAAGATCACGGAGAACCATCGGTTGCTTGCGTCCAAGGAGCGTGACTGGGATAGCCAGCAGCCGGACGAGTTCGAGTTCGCCGAGTATCGAGATATCCCGGAATACGAACGGTTCGCGTTCCCACAGCACGAACCGATGACGGGTCGGTCACCGGAAACGTTCGACCTCCTCGACGACGTGGACGGTGGCAACGTTGTCGTCTACACGGAAGAGGACTCACGTGTACTCCGGACCGCCGTACCCAGTGCCGTCCGTGACTCGCTAGAACCTGTCCACGGCTCCTCAGCGGCCGTGGGCATCCAGAAGTCGGTGGGGAAGTACCTGATTCCGCTCCCGGTGTATCGCGAACACAGTGCCACGATCGACGAGCATGCGGACGATGTTTTCCTCAAATACGGTTCACAGCACCGCGAAACTCCACTCACGTTCGACATGACGAACTGGCTGGAGCTCCTCGGATGGTTCGTCACAGCGGGGAGCATCGACCGGGCAAACGGACGCGTCACGCTGCATCGGAGCGATGCAACCGGGCGCGAAGCCGTTCGGGACCTGCTCGACCGGATGGATATCGATTACAACACCGATGATCGCGGTGTCAACATCTCAAACCAGTACCTCCTCGACTGGCTTGCCGACAACTGCGGCGAGGGCTACGAGAACAGATGCCTCCCGGAGTGGGTGTTCGAACTCGACGGAGAGCTGTTGACCGTTCTGCTGAACACGATGATTCGTGGCGACGGGAGCCGAACCGACCCGGGACTCGGGAAGTTCCGGACAACGAGCCCACACCTGCGTGACGCGGCTGCCGATATCGCGGTCCGGTGTGGCCACAAGCCGACCGTCTCCGAGCAGTCGGACGGTACGTATTACGTCTCTATCGGGAAACGCGGTTCGTTCAAGAAGTCGACCGACGCCGACGTGGAAGACCACGACGGCGACGTACACTGTATCACTGCACAGGATAATCACGTCGTACTCGCCGGCCGAAACGGGAACTTCCAGTGGATCGGCCAATCGCTCTACCCGATGTGCATGGTGACGACCAACGCCTCCCCGGAGACGAAGGTCGACCCCGAGCGGTACGACGGCGAGACCTACCGCGCGCCCAACGGGACCCACTTCCGGAAGGAGCCGGACGGCGTCATCCGGGCGATGGTCGACGAACTCCTGACCGAGCGCGAGGAGAAGAAGGAACTGCGAAACAGCCACGACCCCGACGACCCCGACTACGAGCGCTTCGACAGGCAGCAAGCGGCAGTCAAGGTGATAATGAACTGCTTCACGCCGGACACGGACGTGCTGACGCCTGCCGGTATCCGGAACATCCGTGACCTCGACATCGGCGATGAGGTGTACTCGCTCGACCCGGAGACGATGGCGATGGAGGTCAAACCCGTTGTAGGGACACAGTCGTATCCGGACTACCGGGGCGACCTCGTCGACATCGAGACGAGCAGGATGGACTTCCGCGTCACGCCGAACCACCGGATGCTCGTCCGGAAGAACGGGACGAACGGCATCACCGAAGACGAGTATCGCTTCGTCGAAGCCGGTGACCTCGATACCGCCACAAACTACGAACTCCCCCACGACTGGGACGGTCCCGATGGTGACCCGCTGGACACGGTGGACCTGACCGAGTTCGTCGACGACTACGAGGTGTGGGTCCGGCCGTCGGTCCACGGCCACGCGTTCGCCGCCGAAATCGGCCAGTGTCCGGACACAGTGGTGAAAAACGACATTGGCGAGGAAGGGTACGTCCTCGGCCCCGAGGCGTTCGAGGCCAACCGTGAGTACATCGAGTCGGTCGCTGAACGGACGTACATCCACGCCGAATCGGGCCACAAGTGGAGTCCCCGGACCTTCGACGGCGACGACTTCATCGAACTGCTCGCGTGGTACATCACCGAGGGGACCGTCTACACCTCCGAGACGAAGCAGTTCGACGAGAAGACCCGCGGCGCATCGACCACGGTCAACATCGCTCAGGGAGCCATCGCCGACGGCGGGCAGTCCGACCACGCGGCAATCGGGGATCTGCTCGATCGACTCGGGTTCGACTACCACGTCGACGACCGGAGCTACCAGTTCACCTCGGAACTTCTGGGCGACTTGCTCCGTGACGTTTGCGGTGGAGGCGGTTTCAAGAAACAGGTCCCCGAGTTCGTCTTCGACCTGAGCGAGCGCCAGAAACGGCGGTTCCTCGACACACTCACCGCCAGCGACGACGACAGGCAGCAAAACTCCTGGCGCTATACCACCTCCAGCGACCGGCTCCGCGACGACGTGCTTCGGCTCTGTGCACATCTCGGTTTCACCGCGAACTACGACCGAGACGGCGGTTCGTGGCGAATACACGTCACCGAAGACGGCAAGAACACGCTCCGGATGCATCGGAGTGGGTCCAACAGCACGGCCGAGGACGGCGTCTATTGTGTCACCGTCGAAGACAATCACACGCTCATGGCTG
>PXQZ01000097.1:0-22302 GCA_003021755.1 Halobacteriales archaeon QH_8_67_36
GCGATCACACCCATAAACAAAATTACGAACGGGAGTGTCGTAGCGCCTTGTTGCCCGTAGTACTGTGCAAACGCCATCGGGCTCACACACAGACCGAAGAGGCCAATAGCGTAGCCGAACCTGTCTATTCGGTCGTCAAACTGGACAGCACTACCAAGGAGCGAAATCTCGAATGCAAGATAGAAGTACGCCGCTCCAGCGTAAACCGCCGCTGTCCCCCCCGCAACGAACCAGTCAGAGGAGAGAAACCAGTATATGCCGAGACCTACCAACAGACCACAGAGGACGGCGAGCGGGAGATTCCTACCCATATCCACAGATTATTGCAGTTATGCTAAACTTTGTTGGTTCTAGGTGCTTCGTCGTAGGAGGCTTGTCTATACGAGCGTTAGATTCGCAGTCATACCGAGTGATCAGTTCACACTCTGTTGGTGGAAAACGATTTAATAAGAACTATTGCACGGTACCTTCGGTGCGGTGAGTACGAACATCCGCCGAGTGAGCGCGGGGGGCGGGGCGGTTCGCTGTCAGAGCGACTCTGGCGAGCCCTGCGGTCGCGTTTCCTACAGGACGCCGGACGAGGGAGCGAAGCGACCGAGTGTCCGGCAGTTTTTGTCGCCGTGAGCAGAGAGTGGTGCGCGAGCGATAGCGAGCGTACCCGACGAAGTAAAGAGTGGGCGGAAACGCTGAAGCCGCTGGCTACACGCTGTTGGGTATGGAACTGACACCGGACGAACTCGCCGGGGTCGTCGATGTCGTCGGGCCGGTGACTCGCGAGGAGCTTACACAGGCTTGTGGAGAACTCGCGTTCAAGCGGGGTGCGGATGTCGACGAAGCGACGTTCGAGGCGGCCGTCGACGCCGCCCTGTCGACGTACCATCTCGTCGCGGTTACTGACCACGATGCGGAGGCGGACGCGCCGCTCGTGGTGGTCGGTCCGACGGCGTTCCCCGCCATCGTGGAGGGAGCGACGGACCTCCCACACATCCTCGACGTGCCCGACCGGGACCTCTCGACGGCGGCGGTGGCGGCGGCGGCCGAGAGACGGTTCCGCGAGGACGCCGCCGAGGCGGTCCGGGCGGGCGACGACGAGCGGATACAGGCGCTGCTCGATGTGAGTTACGACCTCGAAGCGTGGGGTTCGGTAGAGCTGGCGACTGCACGGGGTCACCTCGATCAGGCCACCCAGTCGAGTTAATACCGTCGCCCCCGTCGGTACCGATATGGACTTCGACCGGGTGGGTGCCCACGACCCCGTAATGGTCACGGGCGAAAAGCGGGAGGCGGCAATCGTCATCCCGGTCCTCAGCCGCGAGGGCGGCGAGGCGATCCTCTTTACCAAGCGGGCCGACCACCTGAGCGAGCACCCCGGGCAGATGGCGTTCCCCGGCGGCGGCCGCGAACCCGGGGACGCGGACCTGCTGGCGACGGCGCTGCGGGAGGCCAACGAGGAGATCGGGCTGGACCCGACGGCGGTCCACGTCGTCGGCCGGCTCGACGACATCCGGACGATAACCGGCTACTCGGTCCGGCCGTTCGTCGGCCGGATTCCCGACCGCGAGTACCGCCCCGACGACGCCGAGGTGGCCGAGATCGTGACGCTGCCGGTGGCGGCACTGACCGACCTCGACAATTACGAATCCGAACGTCGCAACCACCCCCACTACGGCGAGGTGCGACTCCACTTCTTTTATGTCGACGGCTACGCCGTCTGGGGGGCGACGGCACAGATGCTGGTCCAGTTGCTGGAACTGGCGACCGACTGGGAGATGCCCCCGGAGCCGGACCGCTACGCCGGCCCGGGCGACGACCTGCCCGAGCGGGTCCGCGACGAGGGACAGTAATGAAGCGAGCGGCTACCCCGACGAGTCGATAAATGCACGTGGGTATCGTCGGCGGCGGTGCGGTCGGACTGGTCGTCGCCGGGGACCTCGCCAGAAGCGACGTTGAGGTCACGCTGTACGAACGCGACACGCTGGGTAGCGGCGCGAGCGGCCGGGCGGCGGGCATCTGCTACGACGCCTTTGGGGACCCGACCGACGCCGCCGTCGCCGTGCGCGCGATCGCGCGGTACCGCGAGTGGGACCTCTACTCGCCGCGGCCGTACGTCTGGGTCGCCCGCGAGACGGCCGATGCGACGGCGGTCCGTGAGCAGGTCGCGGCGATGCGGGCGCTCGGCCTCGACGTCGAGGAGCTGTCACCGGCGACGCTCGGCGAGCGGTACCCCGCCATCGAGACGGCGGGGCTGACCGCCTGTGCAGTCGCGAACGACGCCGGGACGGTCGCGCCCGAGGCGGTGGTGACCTCCCTGGCCGAGCGAGCGAGAACGGCCGGAGCGACCATCCGAACGGGGACGGCGGCGTCGCTGGTCGACCCGACGACCGTCGCGGTGGCTGGCGGCGGGCCGATCGGCAGCGAGACCGAGTTCGACGCCGTCGTCGTTGCTGCCGGGCCGGCGACCGGACCGCTCGTGGCCGACCTCGGTGTCCCGCTGGCACTCGAAACGTACCGGGCGCAGGTACTCGTCACCGAACCGGTGACCGCCGACCTCCCATCGCTCTACGACGCCAGCCGGGAGTTTTACTGGCGGCCCCGCGACGGGGGCGTGCTGGTCGGCGACGGCGCCCACGCGGTCGACCCCGAGGACTGCGACCCGGCGGCGGACCCGGCGTTCGTCGAGTCAGCGCTAAAGCGGTTCCAGGCGGCGACGGGGGTCGACGCCCGCCTCGAACGGTCGTGGGCCGGCCCCTGTACGGCGACGCCGGACCGGGACCCACTCGTCGGTCCCGTCAGGGAGGGACTCTGGGTGGCGACCGGCTGGCAGGGCCACGGACTAATGTGCGCACCGGCGGTCGGCGAGTATCTGGCCGACCGGCTTCGCGGCGTCGAACCGGAACTCGACGCGCCGCTGGCTGAACGGTTCGACCCGACGCGCTTCGACGGCGACGAGGTGTTTCACCCGCTTGGTGACCCGACGGCTGACTGGTGAACATCAAGAGCGAGAGACTGCACGGCGTTACTCTTCAGTCTCGTCGGCGTCGTCCGCCTCCGCATCGGCGGCCGTATCGGCGTCCTCGCCGGCGTCGTGGGCCGTCTGTTCGGCGATCGGTTCGTCGGCCTCGGCCTTGGGAATCTCGACGTGGAGCGTGCCGTTGCCCTTCAGTGTCGCCGTGGCCGTCTCGGCGTCGACGACGGCGTCCTCGGGCAGCGTCACCGAGCCGTCGAGCGCGAGCCCGCGGCCGGGGTAGGTCATCTCGTAGTCGTCGTAGAACTCCCGGAACCGGTCCAGTCGCACCTCGACGCGGTCGTCGACGTAGCGCACCTGCAGGTCGCTGGCGGTCGCGCCCGGCGCGTCGAAGACGACGAGGTAGGCGTCGTCGGATTCGAGCAGGTCCGCCGGCAGCGGCTTGTTCTCCTGGACGCGCCCCGAGGCCCGGCCGAGGTTCTCGAAGATGGCCGATCCGATGGACTCGCCCAGCCCCATCATAGCTCGATGGCCTCCAGACAGTCCACGCCCCCGCAGTACGGACAGGCGAAGTCCGACACGCCAGTCCCGTCGGGCATGTCGTAGGTGTAGTGGAGCTCGAACATGTCGAGCGTGCAGTCGTCGTCGGTACAGACGACTTCCAGGGTTTCGGGCATGGTATTCCGTTGGCCCGTCAGCGACAAACCGCTTTCGGCCTGGGCCGGCCGTTCGCGTATGGCTGTCAGAAGGTTGAAGCCACTCGGCCCGGGACGGTGAGTCATGGGTTCCGGTGTCATGGGCGTGGACTTCAGCGGGGCGAGCGCGGCGGGCGACGCGCTCTGGGTGACTGAAGCCACGCGGACCGCGGTCGGCGTACGTATCGAGGACTGCTATCGGGCGACTGACAGATGGGGCCGCGACCGCGAGAGCGCCCACGCCGGACTGGCCGAGCGCATCGCGGCCGACGACGTGCGCACGGCCGGACTCGACTTCCCCTTCAGCCTGCCACAGGCGCTGCTCGACGCCCGGTGTGACGGGACCTGGCACGGCTTTCTGGAGTGGGTCGGGAGCGACGACGGGCCGGCCGATCCGGCGGCCTTCTCCGCGGTCTGTCGTGACACCGCCGAGACGATCGCGGGCAAGCGGGACCTGCGCCGGGAGGCCGACGCCCGCCGCGGCGCGCTCTGTCCCTACACCAACCGCGTCCGGAGCATGACCTACCACGGGGCCCGGGACGTGCTGGGGCGCCTCGGAACCCGCGACGACACCGCGGTCGTGCCGATGCAGGACGACGGCGAGGCCGACACCACCGTCTGTGAGGTCTACCCGGCGGCCACCTTCGGCTGGCTCGGCTGTTACCGCGAGGGGTACAAGACCACCGACGGCGCGCGGGCCCGCCGCGAGTACAACCTCGCGGCCGTCGCGGACTGCAGCGTCACGCTGGGCGACCACCGCGGGACCTATCTGGCCAACCACGACGCGCTGGACTCGCTGGCCGCGGCCGTCAGCGCGGCCCGCGTCGACGACGGCGCCCGACCGACACCGGCCGGGACCCGAGAGGAAGGCTGTATCTACGTTTGAGGCGAGTGAAACCGACACTGGTGGGAAGCCACGGGTATTTCAGTTCGTAGCCGAAGACAGTGTATGGCCGACGACGACGGCGGCTTCGAGGGCGTCCGCGAGAACGTCGACGGGAACCCGATACTGAAGCTCGTCGGCTACGCGAGAGCCTACTGGCTGCGCCTGACTACCGGCGTCCTCGCCGCCTTCCTCACGCGTTTCGCTCGGCTGGTACCGCCGATAATCGTGGCGGCCGCCATCGACCGGGTCATCCTCAGCGACGGCGAACCGGGTCTGCTGACGGCTGTCGGCCTCCTGCCCGCGGGGACCATCACCGGCGAGGCGGCGAAACTCGCCTTCCTCCGGCGGCTCGTCGTCATCGCCGCCATCGCCTACCTCGTCCGGTCGGCGACGCGGTTCGCCGCGCGATATCTCCTCCAGTCCTCCGCCCAGAAGATACAGCGGGACCTGCGAAACGACACCTACGACCACCTCCAGCATCTCTCGATGGACTTCTTTGCGAACCACCAGACCGGCGGCATGATGTCCATCCTCAACAGCGACATCAACCGGCTGGAGTCCTTTCTGAACACGGAGTTCCGCCAGATTATTCGCGTCGTGGCGACCGTCGGCGGTATCGCCGCCGTCCTCTACTGGTACTCGCCGACGCTCGCGCTCATCGCGCTGGCACCGGTCCCGATAATCGGGCTGGCGAGCGCGCTGTTCCTGACCTGGATCGAACCGCGCTATCGGGGCATCCGACAGACCGTCGGCCGGCTCAACACCCGATTGGAGAACAACCTGAGTGGGGCGCCCGTCATCAAGGCCTTCGACCGGTACGAGTTCGAACACGACCGGGTCAGCGCACAGAGCCAGCAGTACCACGACGAGAAGGTCGCCGCCCTCCGCATCCGTCGGGCCTTCTTCGCAGCCCTCCGGGTGTTGACCGGCGTCGCCTTCGTCGTAATTCTCTACGTCGCCGGGACCAACTTCGTCACCACCACTGGAAGCCAGCGGATGCTGGCGGGGCGGCGGCTCTACTCGCCGATGCGACGGATCGGGCGCTCGGCCAACAAGTATCAGCTCGCCAAATCCAGCGCCGAGCGCGTCTTCGGGCTGTTGGGTCAGGACCCGACCATCACGGACCCCGAAGACCCCTACCGTCCCGACAGCATCGACGGCGACGTCGAGTTCGCGGACGTGACCTTCGGTTACGGCGACGGCGAGCCCGTATTGCGGAACGTCTCGCTCGACGTGCCAAGCGGCGCCACGGTGGGGCTGGCGGGTGCGACCGGCGCCGGCAAGTCGACGCTGCTGAAGCTCGTTCCCCGCTTTCATGACGTAAACGCCGGGTCGGTGTCGGTCGACGGCGTCGACGTGCGCGAGTACACCCTCCAGTCACTGCGAGACGACATCGCCGTCGTCGAGCAGAACCCGTACCTGTTTTCCGGCACCGTCGCCGAGAACGTCGCCTACGGTGACCGCGACGTACTCGACGGCGAGGAGGCGGGCGACGAGCGGGCCCGAGAGCGGGTCCAGGAGGCCGCCAGCTCCGCCCAGGCCCACGAGTTCATCCAGGAACTGCCGGACGGCTACGACACCGAAATCGGCGAGCGGGGCATCAAGCTCTCGGGCGGCCAGCGCCAGCGGGTCGCCATCGCGCGGGCCCTGCTGAACGACCCCGAGATAATCGTCTTCGACGAGGCGACCAGCGACGTGGACACGGAGACCGAGCGGAAGATACAGGCGAGCGTCGAACGGCTGGTCGAGAACCGCACCGCCTTTGTCATCGCCCACCGGCTCTCGACCATCCGGGACGCCGACACCATCGTCGTGATGGACGACGGCGAAATCGTCGAGCGGGGCAGCCACGACGACCTGCTCGCGAGCGGCGGCGAGTACGCCGACCTCTGGGCGGCCCAGGCTGACGAGCGGTCGATCAGCGCGGACGACTGAGCGGCGTGTCGGCGGCTACGGCGAGCTTACCGGGACTGAATCGCCCCCCGTCGATGGCCACACGTGTGGCTTTCGTCCCGCCGAGTCCGATAACCGACGGCTACTTTTGATGGTGCCGGCCGACCGCACAGTCCATGCGTTTCGTCCAGGTCGTCGTGCCCGACGAGCAACGTGACGACATCGTGTCAGCACTGCGCGACCGGGAACTGGGCCTCTCGACGGCGAAGGAGACCAGCGGCGAGGACGACCGGACGCTCATCTCCTTTATCGTTCCCGCCGACGCCGTCGAACACATCCTCGACGACCTCTACGACGCCGGGCTGAGAGAGGAGTGGTACATCGTCTCCATCGAGACGGAGTTTGCCTCCTTCCAGCACGTCGACGAAGTGCAGGACCGGTGGGCGAAGACGCCCAACCGGATCGCGCCGCGGACGCTCCGCTCGAAGGCAAAGGACATGCGCCAGAACACGCGGTCGTATCTGTGGATGATGACCCTCTCGACGATTATCGCGACGGCGGGGCTGCTCGTCGGCTCGCCGGCGGTCGTCGTCGGGTCGATGGTACTCGCGCCCATCGTCAGCCCGATGCTGACAGCCAGCGTCGGCCTCGTGCGGGACGACCAGCTGATGGTGTTCGACAGCCTCCGGATGCAGGCCATCGGGCTGGGGTTCGCCATCGTGGGCGCGACGTTGCTCAGCCTGCTACTGAAGTTCGTTTTCGTCGTCCCGGCCGAACTCGCGGTGGCGAACATCGAGCTGATAGCGATCCGGTTCTCGCCCGGTCTGCTCTCGGTCGTCGTCGGGCTAGCGGCCGGGGCGGCCGGCTCGTTCAGCCTCGCAACGAAGGGACAGGTCACCATCGTCGGCGTGATGGTGGCGGCGGCACTCATCCTATCTCGGCTACGAGCCCGACGAGGTCGACAGGGGCGTCTTCACCACCGAGGGGGTAAAAAAGACCGCGACGTTGGGCGTTATCGTCCTCCTCGTCGTCACCGTGATGGGCGCCGTCGCCGTAGGGACCTACCAGCAGGTAACCTACGAGCGCTCAGTCAACACCGCGACGACGGAGGTACTCCAGCGGGACGCCTACGAGGGGCTGGACGTCGTCTCGACGACCGCGGAGTACATCGGCGTCGGCCCGTTTCTGGAACCCTCGACGGTGACGGTAACCCTCGCCCGTAGCAGCGACAGGGCCTACAGCGGGCTGCCGAACGAACTCGCCCGGGCCATCGGCAACCGAACCGGCGAGAACGTGCGGGTGTCTGTCCGGTACCAGGACTACCAGCGGTCGAACACCTCGGCCGCGCTCGCCGGCGGCGACCGAGGAGTGACGCGGTCAACCAGACACGGTTTTGGGCCTCCAGCCGCAACCCAGGGGTATGGTTGACCCCACGACGCTCGACGTGACCATCGTCGACGGCTACGTCGACGAACCTGCTCACTTCGGGGTCCCGCCGTACGTCTCCACCTATCCGCGCTACGCCGCCGGCGCGCTGGTCGACACCGGCGTCCCCGAATCGCGGATAACCTACCACACTATCGACGAACTCCGGAAAGACACCCACCTGTGGCGTGACGTCGAGGCGGCCGACCTCATGGTGTACGTCGGCGGGATGACCGTCCCCGGCAAGTACGTCGGCGGCACCCCTGCCGAACCCGACGAGGTTCGCAAACTGGCCTGGACTGCCGACGGTACGTCCATCATCGGTGGTCCCGTCCGCTTCGGCGTCGGCGAGGCCAACGAGGGCGCCAGCGAAACCGCCCGTGACGACCTCGACTTCGATTTCCTGGCGATGGCCGACGTGGAGGCGGCCGTCCACGACCTCGTCGACTCCGGCCTCGAAGGGTTCAACGACCGCTACCGCGACATCGAGGAGGAAACCCGCTGGGCCCGGGCCGGCGCCTTCGTCGTCGAGCAGCACCCGAACCACCCGGACTATCTCATCTGTGAGATGGAGACCTCGCGGGGCTGTCCGTACCGTTGCTCGTTCTGTACGGAGCCGATGTACGGCAACCCCGACTTCCGCCCGCCCGAGAGCGTCGTCGACGAAGTGGACGCCCTCTCCGACAGGGGTGTGGCTCACTTCCGGCTTGGTCGGCAGGCCGACATCCTCGCCTACGGCGGCGATGGCGAGGCGCCCAACCCGGACGCTCTGCGGCGGCTTTACGGCGGTATTCGGGAGGTAGCCCCCGACCTGGAGACGCTCCACCTCGACAACATGAACCCCATCACCGTCGTGAAATGGCCCGAGAAGGCCCGCGAGGGAATCCGGATCATTGCCGAACACAACACGCCCGGCGACACGGCCGCGTTCGGTCTGGAATCGGCCGACCCCGAGGTCATGAGCGACAACAACCTCAACGTCACCGCCGACCAGTGTTTCGAGGCCGTCAAAATCGTCAACGAGGTGGCCGGCTTCCGACCGGGCGGGGACGGCGACCCGCTACGCGGGTCGGACATGCGGGCGGCATCGCCGCGAGCGAGGGAAAGCGCACCGAACTTCGGGGACGACGCCGCCCGTCGACTCCCGAAGCTCCTGCCCGGTATCAACCTCGTCCACGGGCTGCAAGGCGAGACCGCCGAGACGTTCGAACACAACAAGCGGTTCCTCCGGCGCGTCTACGACGAGGGGCTGATGCTCCGGCGCGTGAACATCCGGCAGGTGATGGCCTTCGAGGGGACCGACATGGCCGAGACCGGCGCGGACATCGCGAAGGACCACAAACAGCTGTTCAAACAGTACAAGAAGGAGGTCCGTGAGACCATCGACAACCCGATGCTCCGGCGGGTCGCCCCGCCGGGGACGGTGCTACCCGACGTGCATCTGGAGTACCACCAGGACGGCAAGACGTTCGGCCGACAGCTCGGAACGTATCCGCTGCTGGTGGGCCTGCCCGGCGAGCGGGAACTGGGCCGGACCATCGACGTGGCCATCACCGACCACGGCTACCGCTCCGTGACCGGCGTCCCGTACCCGCTCGACGTCAACAGCGCGTCGATGGCCGAACTGGCGACGGTGCCCGGCGTGGGCCGGAGTCGGGCCGGCGACATCGTGGTCGGCCGACCCTACGAGGCTGCCAGCGAGGTCGGCGAGGACCTCAGGCAGTTCGTAACCGCCCGGTCCCCCGAGAGCGCGGACTGACTAGGGCGCCGATATCCCGACCCCGTTCATCGGTCCCGACCACCCGCAGTCACGCGAACCGCCCGTCGCGTGAGAGGTGTGATATGCATGGTGTAACGCCCGCAGAAGCGAACGGAAGCTACTTTTGTCTCGACCGCACAAGGAGTGTCAATGAACGGTATCGAGGTGAGTGTCGTCCTCCCCGCCTACAACGAGGAAGACACCATCGAGCGGACCGTGCAGGTTACGCTCGATACCCTCGGGGAGTTTCTGCCGGCAGCTGCGTTCGAGGTCATCGTCGCCGAGGACGGCTGCGACGACCGGACGCCCGATATCGCGGCCCGGATGGCCGAGGCGGACGACCGGATCCGGCACGTCCACAGCGACGAACGGCTCGGCCGGGGCGGAGCACTGGAGTACGCCTTCGAGCGCGCCCACGGCGACACGCTGGTGTATTTCGACACCGACCTCGCGACGGACATGCGCCATCTCGAAGAGCTGGTCGAGAGCGTCCGCTCGGGCGGGTACGACGTGGCTACCGGCTCGCGGTGGCTCGCCGAGAACCGCGCCGACCGGCCGGCCAAGCGGGGCATCCCGAGCATCGGTTTCAACACGCTCGTCCGAACCGTCCTCCGCTCGGACCTGCGGGACCACCAGTGCGGGTTCAAGGCCCTCTCCCGGACCGCCTTCGGGCAACTCGGCCCGAAAGTCGAGGACGAACACTGGTTCTGGGACACGGAACTGCTCGTGAAGGCCCAGCGCGAGGGCATGCGCGTCAAGGAGTTCGCCGTCGACTGGGAACCGAAGGGCGACTCGAAGGTCGACATCGTCCGTGACGTCTTCGGCATGGGGAGCCAGATCCTCCGCACCTTCTGGGAACTCTCTGTCAGCCCGCGTATCACCCAGCGAGTGTCGCTGGGCGCCGGGACGTTGCTGGTCGTCCTCGCCCTGCTCCTGATGACACAGTATCTGAACCCCCGGACCGTACTGGAGGAGATGGCCGGGGCCTCGCCGGCGCTCGTCGCGCTCTCGGCGGTCATCTACGCCGTCTCGTGGCCGCTTCGGGGGTTGCGCTACCGCGATATCCTCGACTCGATGGGCTTTCACGAGAAGTGGAGGTTCCTCACCGGCGCCGTCTTCATCAGCCAGACCGGGAACCTCGTCTTCCCGGCCAGGCTCGGTGACGGGGTGCGCGCCTACGTCGTCAAGGCCCGCCGCTCCATCCCGTACCCCTCCGGCTTCGCGTCGCTGGCCGTCGAGCGGGTCTTCGACCTGCTGACCATCACCGTGCTCGCGGGCGTCGTGATGGTGGGGCTCGCAGCGACGGGGAGCGCCGGGGAATTGCTCGCCGCCATCACCGGCGACGCGGTCGGCGGCGATACCGCACAGAGCGGCCAGATCGCCGTCTACGTCGCCGCCGGCGTGGGACTGGCCGCCATCGGCGCCGTCGTCGCCATCGTCGCCAGCGCCCGCACCGACGCCAACTTCGTCCGGGCGGCCATCGGCCGCCTGAGCGACGACTCCTACGCCGACTACGTCGCCGGCATCGTCGAGGGGTTCGTCGCGGACGTCCAGACCGTGACCGCGGACGGGGGCGCCTTCGCCCGCGTCGGTCTGACCAGCCTCGCCATCTGGGCGCTGGACGTCGTGACCGCCCTCGCGGTGTTCGCAGCCTTCGGAACGCCGCTGAGCCCCTCTGTCATCGCCGTCGGCTTCTTCGCGGTCAGCGTCGGGAACCTTGCGAAGGTGCTCCCGCTGACCCCCGGCGGCGTCGGCCTCTACGAGGGCGCTTTCACCATCATCGTCGCGCCGCTGACCCCGGTAGGCGTGACCGCCGCGCTCAGCATCGCCATCGTCGACCACGCCGTCAAGAACGCCGTCACCGTCCTCGGCGGCGTCGTCTCGATGGCCTGGCTCAACGTTTCGCTGACGACGGCCGTCGAGGAGTCCCGGAGCGTCGAGGATGTCCAGCCCGAAGCGGACGATTAGCGAGGAGTCGAGCGCAGCGAGACTCCTCGGAACAGTAAGGGGCTGATCGAAGGGAAGCCCCTCGATAAGGTGCAACGGTGATCGAAGGGAGCAGCGAGCAGCGAGATACTCTCATCGCAAAAACGGCCCAAAGGCACCGGCAACGGCGCTCTCCAGTGCGTCCGTCCGGTCGACGCGACCGGCGGTGTAGACGCCGATAGCGCCTTCCCGTCTTCCCAGTTCGTCACGACCCAGTTCGTCGTTGAGGACGGGACCCAGTTCCGCGCCGTCTCCGAGCCGGTCAGCGACGGGCGCTGGCAGGCAAATCGACGGCCCGGCGCCGAGGTGGGTCTCCGGTCCGTCGGTGACGGCGGCCCACATGATGAGCCACATGCCCCCAGGGTCGTCGTGCTCGGCGACGCCGCCCTCGATGCCGACGCCGTAGTCCGCGTCGGTCGCGGCACGGGCGGCCTGCGCGCGGTTGCGGGCGCCCTCGACCGTCTCCGGACGGCCCCGGGGCTGCTCCGGAACGCCGGAATCGACCGCGACGGCAGTTGCCCGGGCGTCGGGGACGACGCGCTCGACCGCGTTCACTTTCACCGGATTTTCGCTCCCGATGGCGACGTACATGGACGGGGAAACCACCGGATGGTTCATGATGGTTGTTATTTGAATGGAGCGGCTTGCGACACGCAAACCGGTGTTTCGTGGCGTAAGACTGTCATCCATCGACCAGTACCACAATTTTTAAATATCTTTCGGACGAATTCAGTATTACCGATTGCCGCCGGGTTCTGCGGTGTACTGTGCCCGGTGAGTGCCCGCCATCGCAACCAATGAACGAGTCAATACGAACGCGACAGCGAACCGGAGAGGAAGAGACGGAGTCCACGGAGTCGGAATCGACGGCCTGCCCCGAGTGTAGCGGCTCGCTGGTCGTCGACGACGAACACGGCGAGACGGTCTGTACGGACTGTGGCCTCGTCGTGGAGTCCGACGAGATAGACCGCGGCCCCGAGTGGCGCGCCTTCGACTCCAGCGAGAAGGACCAGAAGTCCCGCGTCGGTGCCCCGACGACGAACATGATGCACGACAAGGGACTGTCGACCAACATCGACTGGCGCAACAAGGACGCCTACGGCAACTCCCTGTCGGGCAAGCAGCGACAGAAGATGCAGCGCCTACGCAAGTGGAACGAGCGCTTTCGAACTCGGGACTCCAAGGAGCGCAACCTGAAGCAGGCGCTGGGCGAGATAGACCGGATGGCCTCGGCGCTGGGGCTGCCCGAGAACGTCCGCGAGACGGCCAGCGTCATCTACCGCCGCGCGCTCGACGAGGACCTCCTGCCGGGTCGCTCCATCGAGGGCGTCTCGACCGCGTCGGTCTACGCCGCCGCCCGACAGGCCGGCGTCCCGCGGAGCCTCGACGAGATTACCGACGTGTCCCGCGTCGAGAAAAGCGAGATCGCCCGGACCTACCGCTACGTCGTCCGCGAACTGGGCCTCGAAGTGAGGCCGGCCGACCCCGAGAGCTACGTCCCCCGGTTTGCCTCCTCGCTGGAGCTCTCCGACGAGGCCGAACACCGCGCCCGACAGCTGCTCCAGAACGCCAAGGAACAGGGCGTCCACTCCGGAAAGTCGCCGGTCGGACTCGCCGCCGCGGCCGTCTACGCCGCCGCGCTCCTGACGAACGAGAAGACGACGCAGGCCGCCGTCAGCGAGGTCGCCGACATCTCCGAAGTGACGATTCGGAACCGCTATCACGAACTGCTGGAGGCCGAGCAGGACCTCCCCGTCGCATAAGCACGCCGTCACTTTTTGTAGCCGAGGAGAATCAGGGCTGATAACCGCGGAGACACGTTTAATTCGGTGGCCAGCCGCCTTGGGTACATGGCTACGGATTTCGGCAACACCGGTCAGGGGATGGCCGACGCCGACGACACCGACGAGGAACTCGGGAGTGCCATCGACGAGCTGTTACGCACCTCCGAGAACGTCTCGCGGAGTTCACAGGAGATAAGCGACCTCGCGAACCGGCAGTCGGACAACATGCGGGAGGTCGCGAGCGAGGTCTCGAACCTCTCGGCGACCGTTGAGGAGGTCGCCTCCAGCGCGAACCAGGTTCAGCAGGTCAGCGAGCGCGCCCGGGAGCTCGCCGACAAGGGCCGCGACGTGGCCGACGACGCCATCGACGCGATGGAGGCCGTCGACGAGGCCAACGAGATGGTCTCCGAGGACGTGAAACAGCTACGAGGCCGCATCGACGAAATCGACGAGATCGTCGAGGTCATCAACGACATCGCCGACCAGACCAACATGCTCGCCCTGAACGCCTCCATCGAGGCCGCCCGGGCCGGCGAGGCCGGCGAAGGGTTCGCCGTCGTCGCCGACGAGGTCAAGAGCCTCGCCGAGGAGTCCCAGCAGAACGCCACGGAGATCGAACAGCTCGTCTCGAACATCAAGGCCGACACCGAGGACACCGTCGAGAGCATCGACGAGGCCAACGAACAGGTCGAGTCCGGTATCGAGCAGGTCTCAGAGACCGTCGAGATCCTGCGTGACATCGACGAGTCCGTCGAGGAGGCCGCACGCGGCGCAGAGGAGGTCGCCTCGGCCACCGACGAACAGGCCGCATCCACCGAGGAGGTCGCCAGTATGGTCGACATGACCGCCGAGAACGCCGAGGAGGTCGCAAACGAGATAGCGGAGATCGCCGCGGCCAACGAACAGCAGGCCGCAAAGACGAACGAGATTCAGTCGCGTATCGACGAACGGTAGCCACAAGTCACCGGCCCCACATCGGCCCGTATGGAGACGCGCCACCGGGCCATCACTGGCGACGCTCGCGACCTGCCGCTCGACGACGACAGCGTCGAACTCGTCGTCACCTCCCCGCCCTATCCGATGATAGAGATGTGGGACGACATCTTCGGGGCGCTTGACCCCGACATCGCGGACGCGCTGTCGGCCGACGACGGTGACCGCGCCTTCTCGCTGATGCACGACGTGCTCGATACTGTTTGGGCCGAACTGGCGCGCGTGCTCGCCCCCGGCGGCATCGCCTGCATCAACGTCGGCGACGCCACCCGCTCGCTGGCCGACGGCTTCCGCCAGTACCCTAACCACGCCGAGATAACGACCCGCCTGACCGACCACGGACTGCGGGCGCTGCCCGACATCCTCTGGCGGAAACCCACCAACAGCGGCGCGAAGTTCATGGGCTCGGGGATGGTCCCGCCCAACGCCTATCCCACCCTCGAACACGAACACGTCCTCGTCTTCCGGAACGGGGAGCGCCGCACGCTCGAACCGGGCGCCGACCGCCGCTACGAGAGCGCGTACTTCTGGGAGGAGCGCAACGAGTGGTTCTCGGACCTCTGGGACCTCCCCGGCGAGACACAGGACGTGGACGACGGGTTGCGGGACCGCTCGGGCGCCTTCCCGCTCGCGATTCCCCACCGCCTCGTCTCGATGTTCTCGGTGCGGGGCGACACCGTTCTGGATCCGTTCCTCGGGACGGGCACGACGACGCTGGCAGCGATGGTCGCCGCCCGTGATTCGGTCGGTATCGAGCGCGACGCGGAGCTGCTGGCCGCGCTGGACGACCGCGTGGACCGCGTCGGCGACCGCTCCCGGCGGATAGCTCGCGACCGCCTCGACGCCCACCGCGAGTGGGTCACACGACGACGCGCCGACGGCAAGAAACCGCGCTACGAGGCCGAGCACTACGACTTCGCCGTCAACACGAAACAGGAGCGCCGCATCCGCTTCTACGCCGTCGACGACGTGACGCGGACCGACGAGGGGTACCGCGTGACCCACACCCCCGTCGAGTGACCACGGGAGAGCCGCCGGCCGGTGACCGCACCCTAAGTGTTGTAGATGATGATGGTGTCCGAGTTATCGGTGTGTATCTCGACGGCGCTACCGACTGCATCGGCCGCGATGTTGCGCCTGCCCCACGTATAACCCTGACAGACCGTTGGCCAGTCGGGATGGGCTGACGGTAGCGATAGGGTCGGCGAACCGGTCACATTCGATCCCACGACGGAGCGCAGTGGTACGCAAGGCACAGGCGGTCCGGCCCCGAGGGCACCGACGCTACTTTGGCCCACAGCCGCGAACGGAGGGTATGGATTTCAGCTCGTTCCGGCTGCTTGCAGCCGGCTCCGACCTCTCGATGGAGCCGGCGGCGCGGGCCGACGCCGACGGTATCGAGCTCCGGATGGACTTCGCCGACGAACCGCTCGACCAGCTAGGGGGCTATGACGGCGACCTGCCGGTGCTGGTGACCAACCGCGTCGCCTGGGAGGGCGGCGAGGCCGACGACGACGACACCAGACTCGACACGCTGGAGCGTGCCGTCGGGTTCGACGCCGTCACCGCCGTCGACCTGGAACTCGCCGCGCTGACGGGGGCAGGAGACCACGACGCCGGTCGCGTCGCCGACCACGCCCGCGACCACGGCGCCTCGGTGGTCGTCTCGACCCATGAGTTCGAGGCTACGCCCGACCGGGCCGCTATCGTCGACCGGCTCGAACGCGCCTGCGAGTACGGCGACGTGGGGAAGATGGCGACGACGGCCCACGCGCTCGACGACGTGCTGGCGATGCTGGAGGCGACACAGGAACTCACCGCGGCCGGCGAGGCCGTCGCGACGATGTGTATGGGCGAGGCCGGCCGGCACTCCCGTGCCGTCACACCCCTCTATGGCTCGCGCATCGGCTACGCGCCGGTCGACCCCGCAGCCGCGACCGCCCCCGGCCAGTACGACCTGGCGACGCTGCGGTCGCTCGTCGAGCAGCTACGGAGCGAGTGACGCCGGCCCCGACCACCGGAACACGGAATCCCGGGGCGGCCGTAGCGATGTCAATGGGAGACGGCTATCCGACGGTGCCCGACGAACTGCTCGCCGGGGGCGGCTGGGCGGAACGTGTCCGCGCCGAGTCGACCGTGTTTCGGATGTCCACGTCACGCATCGCGGGGCGAACCGTGCTGTACGACGACCGCGCGCGGCGCTTGCGGAACGCGGATTCGGGGACCTGCTCGCCGAGACATCCGAGAGCGAGCGGCCGGCGACGGACAGGAACGGCTTTCGTTCGGAACTGCTGGACCTGATTCGGGGCGCAGAACGGAGCGAGACATCTCGTTCCGCTCGGCGTCACAAGTACACCGAACGGTGGAGCCTGAGCTATCGACTGTAGGTGAGCCGTGTCGCGACGTCGTCCAGCCGGCGTTTCAGGCCGCCGAGCCAGGCGGCCGGCGACACCCGCCGGACGTCCTCGTCGGCGACCTCGATGCGTTCCTCGCCGAACGCGCCCTTTCGGTCGCCGTCCGAGACCTCGACGACGGTGGTCATGCTACACCGCCCACAGGTTTCCGTCTCTTTGCCCATGATATATCGTTATGATTGGTAACTGAATCTCATAAACGTTGCCACTGTGCGCGAGTGCCGCTCGGGCCGACGTTTTACCTGTGTCGACGTCGAGGGTGAGGGTATGAGCGAGTCAGGGGACCGGTACGGTGGGACGACTGTCCCCGAGACGGAGGCCGAAGCCGACGCGAATCTCCCGTCGTGGGACGACGACTACCTCGACCGGGTCGCCGAGCGACTGAAGTTCAACTACGACCTCGAACGCGACTACACGGTCGGAGGGGAGCGCGAGGCGTCCACCGACGCCTCGGGCGGCGCAGCCGCCTTCGAGATGTACGGCCGGCTCTACGTCGAGAGCCAGAAGCAGTTCCTCCACCAGTCCATCAACTGGGCCAACTACGAGACGGTCGAACACCTCTTCGTCCGGCGGGCCGGCGGCGTGTCGGTGGCCGACCTCGACGCGCTCGTCGAGCTGGGCCACGATCTCGCCGACGAGTGGATAGCGGCCGACGAGGAACACCAGGGGACGGATTTTACGTTCGTCGTCGTCGTCCCCGACATCCCCGACGCAGTTCGCTCACACGTCGAGGGCTTCCGCGACCGGACGCTGCTGAAGTACGGCTACTACGGCGCCTACGAAATAAACCTGGTCGTGGTGGCGCCCGAGGTCGACGCGGCGGTCGGGAGCAGCGAGGCCGACGTTACGGCCGCCTTCGAGCTGTGGCGTGACCTCGACGCCGAACCGGACGGGCTGCTGGGGCGGCTCAGGGCCTGGCTCGGATGAGCCGGCGGCTGCTCGCGGTCGACGGCCGACCGCGACCGCGTCCAGCGGGTCGTCGCGGGCGTCACGCGCTAAGGAAAGCGGAGTGCGTCGAGCGCGGTTCAGTCGTCGGCCGGCGCGGCGGCGGGACTCTCCCGCACCGTCCGGATGTTCTTGTAGCCGATCCAGGTCAGCGACAGCGCCAGTCCCACGAGCACCAGTGCCAGCACTATCTGGACGGCGACTGAGACGCGAGCGAAGATACCCGCGCTCTCGGCGAATCCGCCCTGGATGAACTGCTGGTAGAGGTTCTGGTACAGCGCCAGGTACAGCAGCGCACAGACGGTGATGACCGTCATCAGCGCCATCGGGACGCCGGTGCTGATGAGCTGTTTGTCGTCGTCCCAGTTGGCCAGCCACACCGTCGCGGTCAGCAGCGCCAGCGCGGCGAGCAACTGATTCGCGCCGCCAAAGAGCGGCCAGAGGCTCGCCCAGGAGCCGCTGGCGACCAGCGCGTACGCGACGAGACACTGTATCACCGCGTTACTGTAGCGGTTGATGCCGACCTCCTGGACCTGTCTGACCACCGTACTGTCCGCGTCGGGAGTGCCGACGATCTCCTCGGCCATGTAGCGACCGAGGCGGACCGCGGTGTCCGTGGAGGTCAGCAGGAAGCTCACGAGCACGAGCGCCATGAACGGGGCGCCCACGGCGGTGGGGATACCGAAGCTCGTCAGCATGACGCTCCCGCCCGAGGCGAAGTTCGGCAGCGCGCGGCCGATACCGCCGCCGGCGGTGACGCCGGCGACGGCGACGGTCCCGAGCGCGACGGTCGCGAGCAGGCCCTCACCGAGCATCCCGCCGTAGCCGATGGGGCGGGCGTCGCTCTCCTTGTTCAGCTGTTTGGCCGTCGTCCCGGAGGACACCAGCGAGTGGAAGCCGCTGATGGTCCCACAGGCGATAGTGACGAACAGCAGCGGGAACAGCGGCAGCCCCGCAGTCCCCATGAAGCCGTAGTACGGTTCGAGGTCGATGACCAGCGGCTCCGCCGACGTGCCAAGCAGCGTTCCGACGATGACCGCGAGCAGGGCGCCCCCGACGCCCGTGTACAGCAGGAACGACGAGAGGAAGTCACGCGGCTGGAGCAGGGTCCAGACGGGCAGCACCGAGGCGGTGGCGGCGTACAGCAGGATCACCGGAATCCAGGCCGCGGTGTTGGCCCCCAGCGTCCCCGCGGCGGGAACCATCGACGCCAGTCCCGACCCGAAGAGGACGATAGTGCCGGCGGGGTACGCACCGGCCTCGGCGGCCGGGAACAGCGCGACCGGGAACTCGATGCCGACGAGCACGCCGCCGAACACCGCGGCGACGAAGACGGCCGTCCCGGGAATAAAGGGGAGGTCGAGTTGATACAGGTAGACGCCGAAGACCAGCGCCAGCGCGATATAGACGAAACTGGCCGTCGCCGCCTGCGGGAAGGCGTTGAAGACGATGGCGACAACCAGCGCGAACACAGCCACTACGAGGATGATGGTCAGGAACGCGAACCACAGCAACATCTTCTTCCCCCGATTACCGACGTACTCGCCGATGATGTAGCCGATGGACTTGCCCTCGTGTCGGAGACTACCCGACAGCGAGACGAAGTCGTGGACGCTCCCCATCAGCGGGTTGCCGATGGCGATCCACAGCAGGGCCGGCACCCACCCCCAGACGACGCCGGCGGTGATGGGTCCAACGATGGGGGCTCCGCCGGCGATGCTGGAGTAGTGGTGGCCCAGCAACACGGGTTTTTTCGAGGGGACGTACTCCTGTCCGTCCTCGTACTTGTGTGCCGGTGTCGTGTTGGCGTCGTCCAGTTCGACGAACTGCGCGAGATACCGGGAGTACCCCAGGTATCCGACGCTGAACGTAACCAATGTCGCGACCACGAGCCAGAGTACTTGTACCATGGTATAGGCCCTCGTTGTGACGTGCGGGTAAAAAACATTTAATTATTATGGACGTTCTTCCCATCTGCATAAAGAAGGATTCGTGCCGTCACTACCCGATCCCCGCCGACCGCCGGGCCGAACTACGCCTGGGGCGGGGACGCGGCCGTCTCGATTCCGAGTTCGGCGGTGACCTCCGAGAGGAGGTCGCCTTTGATCTCCGAAACGCGCTGTTCGATGACCGCGACGACCGGCTGGTCGAACTCCTCCCGGATGCGTGCCAGCCGGTCCTGTTCGGTTCGATACCGCTCCCGGAGATACGTCGCACCGGTGCCGGTCTCCCCCTCGTCGGGTTCCGGGGCGACCTTGTTGACGACGAGGCCGCCGACGGTGAGGCCGGCCTCGGTGAGGTCCGCGACGGCGCGGTGGGACTCCTCGATGGAGAGTTCGTCGGGGTTCAGAACGAGATAGAACGCCGACTGCTCGCGCAGGGTTTCGCCGGCGAACTCGAACAGCTTCTTGCGCTCGGTGAGCCGGCGGATGATTGGGTCCTCGGCCAGTTTCTGTCTGGCCTCCTTGTCGCCGATGGCAGCCTTCTCGAAGAGATCGACGCTCTCCGTTCGCTTTGCGGTGAGCCGCTCTATCCACGATTCGAGGAACTCCGGCAGCGCCAGCAGCCGGAGGGTCCCGCCGGTCGGGGAGGTGTCGAAGACGACGCGGTCGTACTCCTCACTCGACCGCATCACGTCGATGAAGCGGTCGAACAGCGCCGCCTCGTAGGCCCCCGGCGTCCGGTGGGCCAGCTCGATCTGGCGGTCGATCTCGTTGACGATGGCCGGGCTCACCTGGTCCGACATCGTCGATTTGATGTCGGTCATGTGGCGCTGGACCTCCTCTTCGGGGTCCAGTTCCATCGCAAAGAGGTTCTCGTGGCCCTCGACGGGTTCGGGGTCGTCGTCGAACTGCTGGTCGAACACGTCGGAGGTACTGTGGGCCGGGTCGGTCGAAACCAGCAGCGTCTCCAGGCCGTCGCGGGCGCACTTCAGCCCGTACGCGCTGGAGACGGTGGTCTTGCCGACCCCGCCTTTCCCGCCGAAGAAGACGAACTTGTTCATGTTAGAAGTGGTACTGCTGGCCCTTCCGCTCGATGTATGACTGGCGGTCCCACATCCGCCGCTCCCACGCGACGAACTCCTCGGTGAGGTAGGGAAGCAGTTCGGCCGTGTAGTACGAAATCGGGCTCGGGATGCCGAAGGCGTCCGCGAAACACGCGAACATGAACACGTCGGCGGTGTCCTCGGCTTCCTTCTCTATCTTCTCGACGGAGGGGTGTTCTACCATCCCGTGATAGAGCCCGTGGAGCCACTCCTCGAGCGTGTCGAGATACGCCTGAATGCGGTCGCCCGTGTTCATGAGTGTAGTCCCAGAGTCGTGTGTCCGTCAGCACGCACAGCCGGTTGACCCCTGTGACCGCTCGAACCGCATCTCCTCGTCGCAGGTCGGACAGCTCGGGGGCGCCTCGCCCTCCACGTCGACGTCCCGTATCCGTTCGCTACAGTCGTCACACCAGTAGGCTCCCGCCGACATCTCCTCGGTCACGTTGCCCCGGTTGGCCGACTGCGTCGACGCCTGCATCATCTCTTTGACCGTCGTCAGAATACGCATGCAAGGTGATACCGAAGTAACCGACATAAACGTTCGTGTAGAACTGCGCGAGTCACGCACAACCGCACGTCCGGGTGTCCTCACCGTAGCGATTTACCGATGCGGCGACCCAGGTCGGCGCTACCGTCCATGATCTACGGTAATCACTATCGGTGGTCCGCTGCGATGGTATCGAGGAGCCGCTCCAGTTCGCTGCGGCGCTTCCAGGCCGCGATGCGGTCGGTCACCGCCGCCAGCGGCAGTCCCAGGCTGACCGACGAGCGGACGGTGACGTCGCTGCCGTGGTCCCGGGCCGCGTAGGTCAGCGTCGTCTCCATCGCCTGGAACGGGCCGCGGTCGCCGACCTGGCGGTAGTCGTACCCGTCCGGCCGCTCCTCGAAGACGAACACCGCTTCGACGCCGCCGCCGCGGGCGACGACCCGCTGTCCCTCGTCGATAGCCTCGGTGTCGACGACGGTGAACGTTCCCGCGGCCTCGAGCAGCGTCGACGGCGAGAGGATCGCGTCGAGTTCGGCCGGCTTGGCGTCTACGAACCGCGTGCGTTCCACCTCGCGCATGGCTCGGTAGTCAGGGCCGGCCGGTATAGTTCCCGGGGCTATCAGCGAACACTATGCGTTCGCTACCAGCGGGAGTGCGAGCGCCGCGACGAGGAGAAAGCCCACGACGACGCCGTACAGCAGTCGCCGAAACCGGTCGGCGGCCGGGACCTCACCGCGGAGCCCCGGGCGCTCGGTCCAAACGTAGCGGTGGTAGGCAACGGCGACGGTGAGGCCGGACGCGACCGTTGCGACGACCAGCGCCGTCGGGAGCGACGCGCCGAGTTCCATGGCGTAGCCGGGGCCAAACGAGAAACTCACCGCGAACCCCAGCACGCTGACGACGAGGAACGGGACCGGGTCGACGGGGTTTCCGTTTCGGTTCTGTAACATCGTCCGCCTTTGGGGCCCGGCGGTAATCAAGGCTTCTCCGCCGCCCGTACCACATATACAAGAGCGTGGCCCCG
>PXQZ01000097.1:22403-49632 GCA_003021755.1 Halobacteriales archaeon QH_8_67_36
TGTCCCCGCTAGAGTCGGCGAGTATGAGCGATACCGGACGCAAGCGGCCGTGGCTCGCCGCCCTCCTCGCGTTCGTCTACCCCGGCCTGGGGCACGTCTACCTCCGGGAGTGGCTGCGAGCGGTCCTGTGGTTCGGGCTCGTCTTCAGCACGACGGCGCTGCTCCTCGGGGGCTCCGTGATGGCGCCGCTGGACGACGGCATCACCGTCGATGGACTCGTTACCGTCTCGCAGAACGTCCCGCTGGAAGCGTCGCTGGCGCTGTTCGCCATCACGGTCCTCTCGATGGCCGACGCCTTCTGGATGGCCACGCGGGGAAACACCGAGGCGGAGGTCGTCGAGGGGATGCAGTGCCCCAACTGCGGGAAGGAACTCGAAGGCGACCTCGACTTCTGTCACTGGTGTACGACGCGGCTGGACGGCCCCGTCGAACCCGAGGAGTAGCCCACTGCCGACGGCACGGTCACTTCTCGATGATGCTCTCTTCGATGTGCTCGCCGAAGTGCGTCGCCGTGTCCTCGTAGTGAACGAGTATCTCGTCGCCGACCCCGAGGTCGGTGACCGCCGTGCGGCCCTCGGACGTGTGGATCTTGATGGTCTCGGCGTTCTGGAGCAGCGTCTCGATGCGGTCGCCCTCGTCGGTCTCGGCCTGGACCCGGAACATCGGGCGCTTCTCTATTTTCGCGCGGCCGACGATGGCCTCGCGGGTGTGGCCCGCCTCGTCGACTACCTGGACCTCGTCGCCGGACCGGAGCTCCGAGAGGTACTTCGTCCCACCGTCGGGGGTGCGGACGTAGGCGTGGACCGCGCCGGCGTTGACCCGGAACGGTCGGGAGGCGACGTAGGGGGACTCGGCGGTCTCGGCGTGGACGAAAAAGAGCCCACGGGCCATCGAGCCGACGAGCATCCCCTCGTCGTGGTCCATCAGGGTGCCCGTGTCGATACACACCCGGTCGGCGGAGCCGGTCTGTTCGATGGCCGTGACGGTGGCGTACTCCAGATCGACGCTCTCGCGGCCGACCTCGTCGCGTACATCCACTGTCTTGCGAATCTCGTCCACGTCGTCGGTGTCGAGCAGGACGCCGTCGACGCCCAGTTCCAGCGTCTCGTAGGCGGTGCGGGCGTCCTCGGCCGTCTGGACGCCGGTGATGAGGTCGGTCTCCTCGCCGACCCGGGCGATGAGGTTCTCCAGCGGGATTATCTGCCAGTCGTCGCCGATGACGATGGTGTGGTCGGCTTCCGCGGCGACGGCCTCGGCGAAGGCCTCGTAGTCCGCATCGAAGATGCGGACGTAGCCGCCGTCGGGTGCCGCGCCGTTGCGCCGGAGTGCCGAGAGGTCCGCCGACCCGGAGAAGTCGGTCGGGAGGTCGACGGTGCCGTCGCCCTCGCCGTCCTTGCCGACGACGGTCGCGTCGGCGGTGGACCCCGCCTCGTCCGCCTCGGCTTCCATGACGTGGACGTCGCCGCTTGCGAGGGCGGCGACGTTGACCTGCCCGAGTTCCCGGACCGCCTCGACGTCGCTCTCGTCGACCAGCACCCAGTCCACGCCGGCCTCCAGGCCGGCGGTGATGCGTCGTCTGCGTGTCTCCCAGTCGCCGACCTCGCTGTCGGCCTTGAGCCAGACGGTTCGTGTCATACGCCCACGATTGCGACGGTAGGGCTTGAACGTGGCGGAAGCCGAAGTCGGAGTCACGCCGCCGGTCCGACGGCGACGTCGGGCCGACCCGCCGGTCCCACCCCAGGGTCCAATCCACGCGAGCGAACTGGTGAGGTATGGGGAGGCTACACGGACGGAGACGTACGAACGGCTGGCCAGCGACGCCGCCGACACCGCACGACGGCGAGCGACATCGGGGACGTCCTCGCCATGACAATAGCCGGGGCCGTGGAGACGGACGGGGCGAACGTCGAGTCGACCGAGCAGGCGCTGCCGGTCGGGGGGCGTCGTGGCAGGCACCGGCTCCGTGGCCGGCGGTATCCGGAAGGGATCTACAGGAAACCGTTTCAGGCTTCGACGGCGAGTCCGGCCGCACGCAGCGCCGCCTCGGCCTCACTGTCGTCGTGGACGACGCCGGCGACGGCGCGGGCGATCTTCCCGGGTTCGTCGTGCTGGAAGACGGACCGACCCATCGAGACGCCGGAGGCCCCGGCGTCCATGGCGCCCCGGACCATCGAGAGGGTTTCCTCGTCGGTGCCTTTCGACCCGCCGGCGATGACGACCGGCAGCGACGTGGACTCGACGACGTGCCGGAAGCTCTCGGCGTCGCCGGTGTAGGCGGTCTTGACCAGGTCGGCGCCGAGTTCCTCGCCCAGACGGACCGCATGGCTGACGGCCTGGGTGTAGTCCTCGGCTTCCGGGTCGATGTCCGGGCCGCGGGCGTAGGCCATCGCCAGCACCGGCAGGCCGTAGTGTTCGGCCTCGCCGGTGAGTTTCGAGAGCCCCGCTATCTGTTCGCGTTCGTACGTGCTGCCGACGTTGATGTGAAACGAGACGGCGTCGGCGCCCGCGCGCAGCGCGTCCTCGACGGTCCCGGTCTGTCGCTTGTCGTTCTCGTCCGGGCCGATGCTCGTCGAGCCGTTGAGGTGGGCGATAAAGCCCGCGCCGTTCAGGTTCGGATGGACGCGGTCGGCGATACCCCGCTGGGTGAGCACCGCGTCGGCGCCCCCGCGCGTGACGGCGTCGATGGTCGATTCGATGTCTTTCAGCCCCTGTGTGGCCCCGATCGTGAGGCCGTGGTCCATCGGGACGACGACGTAGCGGTCGTCCGTCCCGATGCGGTCGAGTCGAGCGCGTGTCCCTGCGTTCATGTTATGAGAACCTGTGGCAAGAACGATTATGTGCGTTCCGGTTGCGGTCGAGTCCGTGCGCCCCGCAGTGCCCCCGCCTTGAGCTCTCGGGCCAGCGCTTCGAGTCGAGCGGCGACCTCGCCGGTCGGGTCGCCGTTCTCGTATCCTTCGGCGACGATGTCCACCAGCGCGGAGCCGACGATGACGCCGTCGGCGCCGGCACCGACGATTCGCTCGGCGTGGTCGCCGGTCTTGATACCGAAGCCGACGGCCTTGGGCACGTCCCAGTCGGTGATGCGGGCCAGCGACTCTTCGGTGGCGTCGTCGACGTCGTCGCGGGCGCCCGTGACGCCCAGGCGAGCCTGGACGTAGACGTAGCCCGACACCTGCTCGCGCATCCGTTCGAGTCGTTCCTCGGTGGTGGTCGGCGCGACGATGAAGACGAGGTCGAGGCCGAACTCGTCACAGGCGTCCCGGAGCGGGCCGGCTTCCTCCGCGGGCAGATCGGGCACGACGAAGCCTTCGAGGCCTACCTCGGCCGCTTTCTCGACGAAGGGCCGTGGTCCCTCTTGGCTCGCGGTTTCACCGCTCGCCGTTTCCGAGTCGCTCTCCCCGTACTGGTAGATGAGGTTGTAGTAGGTCATACAGACCAGCGGCACGTCCACGTCGAGGTCGGCGACGAACCCGAGGAACCGCTCGGGTGTCATCCCGGATTCGAGCGAGCGGACGATGGCGTTCTGGATGGTCGTCCCCTCGGCGATCGGTTCCGAGAAGGGCAGTCCCAGTTCGATGGCGTCGGCCCCGCCCTTGGCGAGTGCCTCGACGTACTCGATGGAGGCCTCGTAGTTCGGGTCGCCCGCCGCCAGATACGGGACGAAGGCGGGTTCGTCGGCGAAGGCGGTTTCGAGCCCCATCAGAGCCCGCCTCCCATCCGCTGGAGGATGGACATGTCGGGCGCGATGTCGAGGTCGCGCTCGGTCGTCTCTTCGATGACGGTTTCGAGGTCCTTGTCGCCGCGGCCCGACACGTTGACGACGACGGTGTCGCCGAGGTCGTCGTGGTACTTTTCGACGTAGCCGAAGGCATGTGCCGTCTCCAGGGCCGGGATGATGCCCTCGTCCTGCGAGAGGCGGTGGAAGGCCTCCAGCGCGAGATCGTCGTCGACGTTGACCGGCGTGACCCGGCCCTCGTCGACGAGGTGAGCGAGTTCCGGCCCGACGCCGGCGTAGTCCAGCCCGGCCGAGACCGAGTGCGATTCCATTATCTGGCCGTCCGAGTCCTGCAGGAGTTTGGTGCGCGCGCCGTGGAGGACGCCCTCGTCGCCGGTCGAGAGGGTCGCGGAGTTCGGGGCGACCCCCTCCTCCTCGTCGACCTGCAGCGAGGAGCCCCCGGCCTCGACGGCGTGGAGCGCCACGTCCTCGTCGGGGACAAATTCCGCAAAGGTGCCCATCGTGTTCGAGCCGCCGCCGGCACAGGCCACCACGTCGGTCGGGAGCCCGCCGGTCTTCTCGATGGCCTGCTCGCGGGCCTCCTCGGATATCACGGCCTGGAAGTCACGGACCATCTTCGGGAACGGGTGCGGGCCGACCACGCTACCGATGACGTAGTGGGTGTTCTCGACGGTGGTCGCCCACTCGCGCATCGTCTCCGAGATGGCCTCCTTGAGCGTTCCGCGGCCCACGGTAACGGGGACGACCTCCGAGCCGTTTATTTTCATCCGGAAGACGTTGGGCCGCTGGCGGGCGATGTCGGTCTCGCCCATGTAGATCTCGCAGGGCATGTCCAGATGGGCGGCGGCCATCGCCGTCGCGGTGCCGTGCTGGCCGGCACCGGTCTCGGCGATGATGCGCTCCTTGCCCATGTACTTCGCGAGCAGGACCTGGCCCAGCGCGTTGTTGAGCTTGTGTGCGCCGCCATGCAGCAGGTCCTCACGTTTCAGGTAGACGTCGGTGTCGTAGCGTTCCGAAAGCTGGTCCGCGTACTGCAGCGGGGTCGGTCGGCCGCCGAAGTCGGCCAGCCGCGACCGGAACTCGTTCATGAAGCCGTCCTCGTTGTCCAGCACGTACCGCTCGTAGGCGTCGGCCAGTTCCTCGATGGCCGGCATCAGCGCCTCGGGTACGAACTGTCCGCCGTACTCGCCGAACTTGGGGTCGTGTGCGTCCTCCGTGCTCATGTCTGTGTCTCCGTCGCCGTCGTCAGCCGCCGGGTGTTCTCTGTCACGTCCGAGTCGCCGCCGTGGTCCATGATGGCCGAGCCGACCAGCAGGGCGTCGGCTCCGGCCTCGCGCATCCGGCGGACGTCGTCCGGTGAACCTATGCCGCTTTCCGCAATGAGCGTGACGGCTTCCGGCGCGGCCGTCGCCGCCTCGGGGAAGGTGTCGAGGTCCACCGCCAGTTTCGCCAGGTCGCGGTTGTTCACGCCGACGAACGCCGCGCCGGCGTCGACGGCCCGCTCGACCGCCTCGGCGGTGTGGGCCTCGACGAGCACCTGGAACCCTCGGCCGCGGGCCGCCGCGAGCAGATCCGCCAGGTCGTCGGTGCCGTCCTCGTCCAGAAACCGGACGATGAGGAGAATCACGTCGGCCTCGACGACGTCCAGTTGCGCCTCGTGAAGGACGAAGTCCTTCCGGAGGACGGGCACGTCGACGGCCTCGCGGACCGCTTCGAGCGTCCCGGCCGAGCCGCCGAAGTGGTCCGGTTCGGTCAGCACCGACAGCGCCGCCGCGCCGCCGGCGACCATCGCCTCGGCGAGTTCGACCGGGTCGTCGGTGCGCTCGCCGTCGGCGGTCGGACTCGTCGGCTTGATCTCCGCGACGACCGGTACCCGGCCGTCGGCCTCGGCCCGCTGGAACGCTGCGGACAGCGAGCGCGCGTTGACAGCGACGCGATCCCCGCCACCGCCCCGCTTGCGGGCCGCCGCGAGTATCGACTGTACTTCCGGTGCCATTCGTCCGTTAGATTCCATTACTGGTCACTAACGTACAGAAGTGTACATAAGTGTTGCCGTCCGCTGGCAGACACGGGACCGAGCTGTTCGGGGCCGGAGGGCAACGAGTGAGACGAGACGACCGCTGGCTCCCCATTGTGGGCCGCGCTGTTAGTCGGCACACTGCCGCTGGCTGTGCTAACCGGCCGCCTTTGCCTGTACCGGCCTCGTCTTGACCGTTCGCGTCGGACCGTTCCGCCGCCCGAGGGGAACACACTGTAGCACACAGACGGACTGTTGTAGTGCTGTCCAACCCCGGATCGGCGACGGCCGGAACTGACCGCCAGCAGTCCGTATCTTCAAGGGAGTGACGGTCCGAGTGCCGGCATGACAACGCCAACGGGAGACGCCGGCATCTACGCCCGCGAGTCGACGTATCTCGGCCGCTTCGTCCAGTTCGGTGAGGTGGGCGACCGGATCATCTCCGTCTCGTTCCCGACCCGGCCCGAGTCCGACAGTTCGGGCGACCACTCGCTGCTCGACCGCATCGAGGCGTATCTCGGCGGAGCCGAGGACGACTTCGATGACGTGACCGTCGGACTGACCGTGCCGACCGACCACCGGAAGGTGCTGGAAGCCGTCGACCGGATTCCCTACGGCGAGGAGGGGTCGGTCGAGCAGGTGGTGATGATGACCCAGGGGCTGGGTTCGGACGAACAAGAGGACCAGAAACGGGTTCGCGAGGCGCTCGCGGCCAACCCCGTCCCACTGCTGATTCCTGACCACCGAGTGCGCGACGGCCCCAGCGGCACCCCGCCGGAGGTCGAACGGAAGCTCCGGTCGGTCGAGGGACTGTAATTCTGCAGCGTATCACGACTGAACGTCTCTAATAGAGGGAGATGGACTTCAAACAGCCGGAAAGCCACACCGAGTAACGATTACTTCCCAATACGCCTGACGCCCAGTCCCTCGTGGACGCACAGCTCCAGCGCGTTGACGAGGTAGTGAGCGACGACGACGGCGAGCAGGCTGTTCGTGAGGACGAACAGCGCCCCCAGTGCGGCGCCGAGCGCACCGGTGACGACGATGCCGACACGGCCCTGTGCGCCGTGGCCCAGCCCGAACGCCACCGAGGAGACGACAACCATCGCGGGCGCCGGGGCGCCGAGGCCGACGACCGGGACGCCGATGGCCGCGGCCCGAAAGAGCAGTTCCTCGACGACGGCGATGACGGGCAGGACCACACCGAGGAGGACGACCCACCCGCCGGCGGAGTCGGGCGCGAGCAGCTCTCGGAGGGACTCGTCGACGCCGACGCCGAAGCCGTCGGCAACGGCCGCGGCGAACTCGTTGCCGATCCAGAAGCCGACGCCGGCAGCCAGCCCGATACCGAGCGCGGGCAGGCCCGTCGAGAGTGTATCGCCCGTGACGCCCAGGGCGGCAAGCGGTATTTCGAAAAAGAACGCTCCGCCCAGCAGGAGGACGCCGAACAGCCCCTGTGTGAGCGCGACGTTGGCGAGCAAGGCACCGGTCGAGAGCTCGTCCCGTGCGAGCCGGTCCTCGATATGCCGGCGCTCCCGGGCGGCACGGGTCGTCTCGAACCGGGGATAGGTGTCGTCGGCCGGGCCGGCGGTCGAGAGCCGCTGCTCGAAGCCGTCGGTCCGTGCGGTCAGCCCGCCGCCGTCGCCGGAGAGCGAGCGCCGGGAGAGCTTCGAAAGGCCGAGCAAAACGGTCAGCAGAAAGCCCGTGAGGCCGACGAAGGCGGCCCACTGGGGCATCTATTGTGGGCTGGGACTGCCGCTGCCCTGTCGCCCGACCTCGTGTTCGAGCGCCTTGCCCGTGATCGACTTGAGGCGGTCGACCAGCGAGTCCTTCTCGGGCTCGCCGGCGAGTGCGACCTCCAGCACCTCGGAAATGTGCGAGACCGGGATGATCTCGATCTGTTCCTCGTACTCCTCCTCTATCATCACGTCCTGCGTGTTGGCCTCGGGGATGATGACCGTGTCGAGGCCGGCCTTGGCCGCGGCCTCTATCTTGTGGGTGACGCCGCCGACCGGGAGCACGTCGCCCCGCACCGACAGCGAGCCGGTCATGGCGATGTGCTGTTCGATGGGGACGTCCTCCAGCGCGCTGATGACCGCGGTGGCCACCGTGATGGAGGCGGAGTCGCCGTCGACGCCGCCTTCGCCGGCCTGGACGAACTGGATGTGGACGTCCTTCTCGGAGATGTCCTCGTCGGAGAACTTCTTGATGATGGCCGAGACGTTCTGGACGGCCTCTTCGGCCATCTCCTGAAGCTGGCCGGTGGCGATGACCTGGCCCGGGCCCTGCGAGGGGGTGACCTCGGCCATTACCGGGAGGACGATACCGCTGTCCTCGCCCATGACGGCGAGCCCGTTGACGCGGCCGACCACGTCGCCGTCGTTGACGGTGAGTTCGTAATCCTTCCGGCGCTCGATGTAGTTGTCCGCGAGCTGCTGCTCGATGGAGCGGGAGCGCCGTTTGGCCTGCAACACGTCGGTGCGGGTGGTTCGGTCCTTGTCCTCGGCGCGGGCGATGTCGCCCGCGACGCGGACGAGACCACCGAGGTCACGGAACTTCAGCGTGAGGTGGCCCTTCCGGCCCGCGCGGCGGCGGGCTTCGAGGATGAGCTCCTCGACGGCCTCCTCGGTGAAGTGGGGGAGCCGCCCGTCGTTCTCGACCTCCTGGGCGACAAAGCGGGTGTACTTCCGGCGCATCTCGGCGTCGTCCTCGATGGTGTCGTCCATGTACACCTCGTAGCCGTACCCCTTGATACGGGAGCGCAGCGCCGGGTGCATGTTCTCCATCGCGTCGAGGTTCCCCGCGGCTATCATGATGAAGTCCGTCGGGACCGGCTCGGTCTGGACCATCGCGCCCGAAGAGCGTTCGGACTGGCCCGTGATGCCGAACTCGCCCTCCTGGATGGCCGTCATCAGCTTCTGCTGGGAGCGGATGTCGAGCGTGTTTATCTCGTCGACGAACAGCACGCCCTTGTTGGCCTTGTGGATGGCGCCGGGGTCGACGCGGTCGTGGCTCGGCGTCTCCATCCCGCCGGACTGGAAGGGGTCGTGGCGAACGTCGCCCAGCAGCGCGCCGGCGTGGGCGCCGGTCGCGTCCTCGAAGGGGGCGGTCTTCTGGCTGGCGTTGTTGACCAGCAGGTTCGGAATCATCGAGTCGCTACCGCGGGAGCTGTAGCGGAAGGCGAGATAGATGACACCCGCGGCGAGGATGCCCAGCAGGATCTGCTGGGCGATGATCAGCGAGTAGCCGATGACGATGGCGATGATTATCCACATCAGGAAAGTCCGCATCTGGTTGCGCTTGCGGGCCTCCTCCTTGTGGGCCTCGACGATCTGTTCGCCCTTCCCGCCGGGGACGGTGCGAACTTTCGGCTCGTTGCCGTCGTCGGGGTTGTGATAGACCAGCACGTCCTGCAGTTCCTCGCGGGGCAGCAGCTGGCTCATCGCCTTCGCGAGCATCGACTTGCCCGTTCCGGGCGAGCCGATCATCATCACGTGGCGGCGCTGTTTGGCCGCCTTCTTTATGACGTCACGTGCGTGGTCCTGGCCGATGACCTGGTCGACGAGGCGGTCGGGCACCTCGATGTCCTCGGTCGAGTCGATGTCCAGGCCGCCCAGCAACTGCTCTTCGGCGTCCTGGAACTCGGACCTACCCTCGATCTCGACGTCGCTGCCGAGCGTCGTGTCCGACGTTGCTCCGTCGCCCGGGGGTGGCGCCTCGCCCTCGGAGTCGGACGCCTCGTCGTCGGCCACGTGCTGGCCGGCGGCGGGCGCCTTCTCCTCCTCGGGGTCGGCGTCGGGAGCCACGTCAGTGTCGGTGTTGTCGCTCATACGAACGTTGTTACCATCGGTTTGGAAGGCCTGTCCACTGATATACTTTCTCCCCGAGGGTGCCGTTGTCACACCCGCGTAATCGCCCGACTGCGGCGGTTCCAACGCGGTAATCCGACACTAGCCGACGACCCCGTCGGCTTTATCAGACCACCAACCGCACACCCTGTATGCGCGGGTTCTACATCGGCCGGTTCCAGCCATACCACGACGGCCACCACGCGATGGTCGAGCGCATCGCGGACGAGGTGGACGAACTGGTGCTGGGTATCGGGAGCGCCGACGATTCGCACACGACACACGACCCCTTCACCGCGGGCGAGCGCATCGTGATGATAACGAAGGCCGTCGCGGAGTTCGACCTGCCGACCTACGTCGTCCCGCTGGAGGACATCAACCGAAACGCCGTCTGGGTGAGCCACGTCGAGAGCATGTGTCCGGACTTCGACGTGGCGTACTCGAACAACCCGCTCGTCGTCCGCCTCTTCGAGGAGAGCGGCATCGAGGTGCGCCAGTCGCCGATGTTCGACCGCGACCGACTGGAGGGCAGCGAGATACGCGAGCGGATGATAGCGGACCGCGCGTGGCGCGACCGCGTCCCTGGCCCCGTCGTCGAGACCATCGAGGACATAAGTGGTGTCCAGCGGCTCCAGTACGTCTCCGAGACGGACTCGCTGTCCCGGTACGTGGCCGAAGACGAATCATTGGGCGAGGCGGAGATCGGCGGGGAGTGATGATAACGCTCGCCTCCGACTTCGGCTCGCCGTACCCGGCGGCGATGAGAGGCGTCATCTGCGGGCGAACTGACGCCCGCCTCGTCGACGTCGCCCACGACCTTCCCAGACAGGACGTGCGGGCGGCGGCGTTCTGGCTGACCCAGACGCTGCCGTACTTCCCGCCGGCAGTCCACTGCGCCGTCGTCGATCCCGGCGTCGGCACCGACCGGGCGGCGCTGGTCGTCCGGTCGGGCGAACACGCGCTCGTCGGCCCCGACAACGGCGTCCTGCTCCCGGTCGCACGGGAACTAGCCGCTGGGGACGACACCGAGCCGCTGGAGCTGTTCGAGTGGGCCTACGACGACCCGGCGAGTTCGACGTTCCACGGCCGGGACGTGTTCGCCCCGGCCGCCGCGGCGGTCCACGAGGCCGGCGTCGACGCCGTCGGGGAACTGTCGCGGGCGACGGTGACCGACGACTACGCCGACCTGTGCTTCCCCGACCCGACGGTCGAGGCCGACCACGCGGCCGGCGAGGTGCTGGTCGTCGACGACTTCGGCAACGCCATCACGAACGTTCCGGGGGACGCAGTGGCCGACGCCTTCGGCGGGACCGTCGCCGTCGACGGCGAGTCGGTTCCCGTCAGGCGCGCCTACGCCGAACTCGGGGCCGGCGACCGACTCATTACCGTCGGGAGCCACGGCAACGTCGAACTCGCCGTCAATCGAGGCCGGGGCGACGACGCGTTCGGCGTCACGGCGGGCGACGGCGTCGAGCTGCGCTGGTGAGTTTTTAGGCCGGCCGAAAACCGACACCCTTTTGTATTTTAGGCGTGCCTAAACCAATGTATGCCGGACGAACAGGTGTCCCCGCCGTTGTGTCGCAGGCGTGAGACGGGCCGCCGGGAGCCTGCTCGCCGGACTGCGGTCACCGAGCGGACGGGAGGTGAGACGGCGACGAACCGCCCTTAGCTCCAGTCGGTGCCATCTGTTACCGCGGCGACGTCACCGTGGGCATGGTCGTCGGTCCGCCCGGACTGACGCCGTCGCCGCACCACGGGCTCCCGCTCGTGTCTGTCCCTTCTGAGCTGATGACGTCGTCGATGCGGACGATCATCGTCGCGGCCTCGGTGGCCGAGTCGACCGCCTCGCGCTTGATCGCGGCGGGGTCGAGGATGCCGTAGTCGACGGGGTCGTCGACGACGCCCGTCTGGCCCTCGCTGATGACGCCGGCGATGCCCTCGCTCTCGTGGCGCGAGCGCAGGTCGACCAGCGCGTCGATGGCGTCCAGCCCGGTGTTCTCCGCGAGGGTGCGGGCCAGCACGTCGATGGCGTCGGCAAAGGCCTCGACGGCGAGTTGCTTGCGGCCCTCGATGGCGGCGGCGGAGTCGCGGACGTGGGCGGCGGCGGCGATTTCGGTGGCGCCGGCGCCGGGGACCACGCCGCCCGCGTCGAGCGCGGCGATGGTCACGTCGAGCGCGTCGGTGAGCGCGCGCTCGATTTCGTCGACGACGTGTTCGGTCGATCCGCGAGCGAAGACGGTGACCCGCTCCGCGGCCGCGCCGCCCTTGACGAAGGTGACTTCGTCGTCGCCGTGTTTCTCGACGCCGACGGACTCGACGAAGCCGAGCGCGTTCTCGTCGAGGTCCTCGACGGAGCCGACGCGCTTGGCGCCGGTGGTCTCGACGATCTCTTTCGCGGTATCGGAGCTGACCGATTCGATGGCCAGCACGCCGGCTTTCGCCAGCTGGGAGGCGACGCGGTCGGCGACGTCGTCGGTGACGAACACCAGGTCGGCCCCGCTTTCGACGACGGCCTCGGCGTAGCCCGACAGCTCCTGCTCCTCGGCGTCCAGCGCGGCGTTGAGCTGGTCGACGTTGGTGACGTTGTACTGGGCGTCGACGTTGCTCTCCGTGACGTCGAGTTCGGCGTCGAGGACGGCGATGTCGGCGTCCTCGACCGAGCGGGGCATGTTGTCGTGGACGGGCGTGTCGTCGATGATGACGCCCTCGACCAGTTCGGTCGCGGAGGTGGCCGCGCCGGTCTGGGTGTGGACCTCGATGTTGTCGCGGTGGACCCCGTTGTCGGTCTTCGCGTGGCGGACGGCCTCGACGATGACCTCGGCGAGGCGCTCGGCGTCGACGTCGCCGGTGCCCTTGCCGGTCATCGAGGACTCGGCGACCTCGACCAGCGTCTCGTCGTCGAGTTCGACGTCCAGCACTTCGTTCTCGATGGCCTCCTGTGCGAGTCCGGCGGCCTCGTGGTACCCCTCGACGATGGTCGTCGGGTGGACGTCGTCGTCGAGCAGGTCCTCGGCCGTTGCGAGCAGCTCGCCGGCCAGCACGGACGCCGTGGTCGTCCCGTCACCGACCTCGTCCTCCTGGGTCTGTGCGACCTCGACGATCATTTGTGCGGCGGGGTGTTCGATGTCCATCTCCGAGAGGATGGTCGCGCCGTCGTTCGTGATGACGACGTCACCGCTGTCGGAGACGAGCATCTTGTCCATACCGCGCGGGCCGAGCGTCGTTCGTACGGCCTCGCTGACGGCCTTGCCGGCGGAGATGTTCGACGACTGTGCGTCCTTCCCGTGTGTGCGCTGGGCGTCCTCGTCGAGAATGAAGAGGGGCTGGCCGCCCATGCGTCGCTGGCCAGATGACATAGATGTGCAACCTCACCTTATCCATCGCAAGCGGTTCTATATAAAAGCATCGATCGAACCGGCCGCCGAACGCGAACGCTTCGTCCCACGTCCGACCGCCGCCACCGGGACAGCCCGATGATTTATTATTGGAGTCGGACCCATATGCTGTAGATGCTGGAGCTGGAGCATGGCTTTCGGGTAGTGGACGTCCACGCACACGTGGAACCGGACGAGAAGCGCCGTCCACGCCCCGGCCTTGGCGATCCCGAGCAACTGGAGCGGGAGATGCACCAGGCCGGCGTCGTCCGTGCGGTGGTGTATCCGAACGTCCGCGAGGGGAACTATCTCAAGGCCAACAACGCTGTCGCCCGAATGTCCGTCGGCCGGCCGCTGGTGGCGTTCGCTCGTATCAACGGCGCCCGGGAGCCCGGCGGGGGCGCCGGCTCGCGGCTCCGGAGTCTGACCGGCCGCGGCGACGGGGACCACACCACGCCCGGGGACATCGAGCAGTACGCCTACGACGACCGCTTCTACGGGTTCAAGCTCCACCCGGGCAAGGCTCGTCCACGGCGGCGAGGACGTCCCGCCCTCGACCATCGCCGACGAACTGTTGGGTTACGACGTTCCCGTCATCCTCTCACATTTCGGAGCTCACCCGCTGTGCGTCCCGCTGATGGACGAGGCCATCGAACTGCTCTCCGACCACGACCGGCTCTACCTCGACACGAGCGTCGTCCGCTACCGCGACCCGCTGGAGCGGGCGATTCGGGAACACCCCGACCGCGTCCTCTTCGGCAGCGGCTCGCCACACACCCATCCGAACGTGGCGGTGATGGAGATTCTGACCCTGGACGTGCCCGAAGACGCCATGAAGAAGGTGTTCTCGAACAACGCGGGCCGGGTCGTCGACCCCCTCGCGCTCCGGCAGTTCTAGCCGTCGGACCGCCAGTCGTACACCGCGACGGCGCGGTCGGCCCGGACCGACCGCCCGTTGGGGTTCTCGCCGCCCCGATACCGCGCCAACAGGCCGTCCTTGCAGCCCGTCCCGGTGCCGCCGACGACGTCCCATCCGGTCGAGAACCACTGTGACGGGGCCGTGTTCCCCCGGACTACGCCTTTCAGCGCCTCGATGGCGTCGCCGCCGGCGTGACTCACCAGCCGCCGGAGAACCGTCGGGCGCACCCCGTAGTTCTTCACTAGACGGTAGGCCAGCGACCGGTACTTCCACTTCCAGTCGCGCTCGCGGATGCCGCCATCAGCCTCGAACTCCCGGCGCACGCACATCCCGCTGTCCCAGCCCACCGAGTACCCCCGCTCGGCCAGCCGGTGGGCCACGTCGCGGGAGCTCCCGACCACGAGGTACTCGTCGAAGCAGTCCAGGTCGTCCAGCGCCTCGCGCCGGAAGGCGACGTTGCCGGCGTTGAAGTACGTCACGTCCCGCCCGGCGATGGTGCGTGACTCCTTGGACTCGGTGGTCATTCCGGCGGTGAGTCGCTCGTGTGTCGGCCCCGTCACCGCCGCGTACTCCTCGACGCCGGCTCGGACGGCCTCACTCCACCCGTCCTCGACGGAGAGGGTGTGGCTCACCAGCGCCACGACATCGCCCGTCGCCCGGTCCAGCCCGGCGTTGCGGGCGACGGTGACCGACCGGTCGGCGATTTCGACCAGTACGTCCACGTCCGACCGGTCCCGCACCATCCCGGTCGTGCCATCGGCAGAGGGCCCGTTGACGACGATGGTCTCGGCGTCGGGGACCTGTTCGGCGAGTGCGTCCAGACAGCCGGCCAGCTCCTCCCGGCCGTTCAGCGTCGGGACCACTACCGATAGCTCCATATGCCACGGTTCCACACCGGAAGCGCATAAAACTCGCGGGCCGTGAGGTCGGGCTGCCGTCGACCCTGTGGCCGGCGTCTAGTTGGGCGAAACGTGCGTGTTCCAGTAGGAGACGGAGGCGAGTTTGTCACCGAGCGGGCTGGCGCCGATGGCCGTGTCGATGGAGCGAAACGAGGAGGCCAGTTCGTTCGGCGTCTTCCGGTAGAAACCGTAGGGGAACACCCAGTCGTGAGACTCCGTGGCGAGTTCGAGGTCGGCGCCGTCGAGCAGGCGGTCTATCTCCCAGCGGGAGTAGAGCCGCGAGCCCATCGGGAGCGCCCAGTTGTACAGCGAGCGCGTCGAAAAGCGGTTGAACGTGTCGAAAAACACCTGCTCCCTGGCGACGCGGCGCATCTCGGCGAGGAAGGCCGCGGGCGTGTCGGCCAGGTGGAAGAATCGCATCGCCAGCACGGTGTCGAAATGGTTGTCGGGGAAGGGGAGTCGGGCGGCGTCGCCGCGCATGAACCCGACGTGGTCGTCCACGCCGGCCGCCGTGGCCTTCTTCCGGCCCTGCTGGAGCATCGGCCCCGAGATGTCGAGCCCGGTGATGTCGGCGTTCCGCTCGGCGAGCATGACGGTAAAGCGACCGGTGCCGCAGGCGACTTCCAGCACCTTCTTGTCCTCGACCGGACCGATGGCGCTCAGGACCGCCTCCTTCTCACGACGGTCGATGAGCCGGCCACCGCGGGAGAACCGCTTGGCCTCGTACTCTTCGGCCACGGTGTCGGTCTGGTACCACTCCTGCCCTTTCACGCACGGTTGTCGCCACCGGGGGGATAAAACGATACTGGAATCGCCGTTCCGCAACCGGACGGCCTCGGAACTGACCGATTCCGGACCCGGGTTCCCGGAACAGGCAATTGTATAAGGATATATTAAACACATCATAGTATCCGTATTGTTTGGTCATGGATATGGCCAACTTTTACCAATAGCGGTGGAGTACCGTCCAGTATGAGTACCACCACCGAGGACATGTCGGCTTCACCGTTCGCTCAAGAGGACTTCCGGGAGCGGCTCCGCGAACTGCCGCCGAGCGCGAAGCTCGTCGCGAAGGTGCTGGAGGACGACGCGCCCCTCTCGCAGGGCCGGCTCGCCGAAACGTCGCTGCTGCCCGACCGCACCGTCCGCTACGCGCTGAACCGGCTCGAAGAGTCCGACCTCGTCGACTCCCGCTACAGCTTCACCGACGCGCGAAGACAGGTCTACTTCCTCACGGCATAGGCCGCCGGAGTTTTGTTCGTCGACTGAGAGCGGACAGCCGATGGACTGGCACCGCGTCGACGTTCCGGTCGAAGCGCGCGCACCGACCGGCGAGACTGCCGCGTACCTGAGTGACGGCCCGGACGCACTGCTCGTCGACCCGGCGGGACGGACGCCAGCCCTCGACGACGCCGTCGCAGACGCGGACGTTGCTCACGTCGCTGTCACCCACCACCACCCGGACCACGTCGGCGCGGTCGCCGACTACGCCAGCGAGACGGGCGCGACGGTGTGGGCCCGCCGCGGTCGCACGGCGACGACCGATATTACACCGGACCGGACGTTCACGGAGGGGACGACGATTCCGGCCGGGGACGGGGTGACGGTCCTCGATCTGCCCGGCCACGCCCCCGAACACGTCGGCTTCGCCACCGACGCCGGGGTCGTCAGCGGCGACGTGGCCGTCGCCGAGGGGAGCGTGGTCGTAGGGGCCCCGGAGGGCGATATGCGAGCCTACTGTGCCTCGCTCCGGCGGCTCCACGCGCGAAATCCGCCCCGTCTCTACCCCGGCCACGGCCCGACGATTACGAACCCGCGGGCCGCCTGTCGGCGGCTCCTCGACCACCGGTACCGCCGCGAGGAGCGCGTCCGTACGGCCGTCGAGTCCGGGGCGACGACGGCCGAGGAGATCCTCGACCGGGCCTACGAGACGGAGCTCCCGGGGGTTCGTGACCTCGCGAGGGCGACGGTCCGCGCCCACCTGGAGAAACTGGCGGTCGAAGGCGCGCTTCGGTGGGACGGCGAGCGGGCCGAACCACCCGGCGGCCGATGACACACGCCTTTTGTCCGTCGGTGCCCAGAGACGGGTATGAACTCGCTTGAAACCGAACTCAGCCGCGCCCGCGAACTAGACGTGAGCGAACTCGCGGACGCCATCGAGACCATCGGCTTCGAGTGTACGCGCTGTGGGGCCTGCTGTAAGGCCGACGACGGCGGCTGTGGGGACAGGGCCGACAGCTGCGGTGACGGCGAGAAGGCCGGCGGCGACGGCGACCCCGAGCCTCACACGGCCACCGTCTTCCCGGACGAAATCCGCCGACTGCAGGGGACGGGCGACTACGATTTCCGCGACGTGGCACGGCCGATGCCCTACGGGTTAGAGGAGACCCCCGAGGGCCCGCAGGGCGAGACCTTCGAGTGGGCGCTCCGGACCGACGACTGCGGCGACTGCACGTTCTACGAGGAATCCGACGGCACCGGCGCCTGTACGGTCCACAAGGACCGCCCACTTATCTGTCGCACCTACCCGTTCAGCGTCGCACTGGGCGGGACGAGCCAACCGATGGGTGAGGCGGTCGATACGGAAGGGATGGTCCGCGCACACGAGTGCGAGGGGTTGGGCCGGGACATCTCCCGGGCCGAGGCCGAGGAACTGGCCGCGGCGCTGAAGGAGCGAGCGGTCAGAGAGTTACGGGAAGCCATCGGCGTCAGAGAGAACTACGAGCCGACGGCCGTCGAGGGCGTCGTCGTCCACGACTCCGAGGGACAGAAACGGCCCGACGGGCGCGGACTTTAAACGTCCTCGTCGAGGATCTCGCCGACGGCGAAGTTGGACTTGACCTCGGTGACCTCGATTTTCACCCGCTCGCCGATGTCGGCCCCCGGGACGATGATGACGTAGCCCCGTTCGACGCGGGCGATGCCGTCACCCTGCTTGCCGATGTCCTCGATTTCCACGTACCGGGTCTCGCCCGGCTCGACCGGCGGTTGTGGCTGGTCCGGTGGTGTCTCCGCCCCAGTGCTCTCGTCGGCCTCGGCATCGATATCCGTGGAGATGAGAGCGACCCGGTACGTCCCGCCCGCCTCGACGGGGCCCGTCTCGACTTCGCGCCGTGGCACTTCGACGAGATACCGGTCGTCCTCGACAGTCACGTCAGCACTGAACAGACACAGCAGTTCGTCCGAGATTTCCAATGTGATAGACCTCCACTTGCTACACTGTCCGGCCACGATTAAAGAACTGCCGGACGGGTGGACCCCCGACTCGCAGGCGTTTCCCCGCCGTACCAACGAGCGCACGTTGGCCCGGACAGCCAACGCCGAGGCGTCCGGTAAGGTGAGCAAATCACAAGACAGCGGTCGGTTAACTCACCGTACCAAACCCACTAAGGGAGTTTCGGTCGAACTACCGGATACATGAGCGCAACTGCACAGGCGGCCGACAACCCGCTTTCGGAGAAACAGCGACGAATCCTCGAGTATCTGCAGGCGAACGCCGACGAGCAGACCTACTTCAAGTCACGTCTCATCGGCGAGGAGCTAAACCTCTCGGCCAAAGAAGTGGGGACGAACATGACCACCATCGCCGACGGCGACTACAGCGTCGATGTGGAAAAGTGGGGCTACTCCTCGTCGACGACGTGGATGGTCGACGCCTGACCTCGTAGTGATTCGTGTAGCGGTTTACCGGTAGTCATCGACCCCGCAGGCGCTATCCGGAAACGATCTACAATAAACCGTCTCAGGGATCGTAACACAGCAAGGAATCGGCGTCGGCTGCGAGCCGTGCGGCGCCGTCGCCGAACGAATCCGCGTACCGAATCAGCAACGCAAGGACGGTTTCGGGCTCGGCGACGGCGTAGCCGTCCGACCGTGAGAGCAGCCCGGCCGCCTCCAGGTCGTTCGCGTGCTTGCTTATCGTCGGTCGTGACACCGACAGCGTCGTCGCCAGTTCGGAGGCCGTAACCGAGGGGTCCCGGAGCAAGGCGACGAGCATCCCCCGGGGGGTCGACCGCCGCAGGTAGCCAAGCGTTACCTGCTCGAACGCCGAGAACTGGTCGGCCGGAAAGTAGCGCCGGTAGTCGCCGTCCTTCCGCGAGGCGATGGCGCCCTCGTTTTCCAGGCGGTGGAGGTGGTGCTGGGCCTCGCCGGTACCCAGTTTGAGGTCGTCCCGGAGCTTCGAGAAGTGCGTCCCCGGGCGAGCGGAGACGTAGCCCGCGATGGCGTCGGGCGTGTCGCTGTCGCTGTTGCCGGTCGCGAGACCGACGAAGGGGCTTGCGGCGCCGAGGGCGGCAAAGCGACGTAACGTCGCTCGCTTCTCCTCGTCGACCCCTTCGTCGCCAGTCATATATTTTTCAGGAAGACGTTCTACTATAAAATCGTTTTGGGTCCACTTATTTACCAGTTCCGTGATCGCCGTCCTCGGAGCCGCCGGTGTCGTCGGGACCGCCGGCGATATCCGTCTCGCCGCCGACGCCGTCGTCGATTTCGGCGTCCATCTGCTCTATCATCTCGTCGGCACTGTCGACGCCGGCGTCCTTGCCGCGTTTTATCTTCTGTGCCTCCTCCTCCATGGCCTCGACGTCGACCTCGGCCTCCTCGTCTATCTGGCCGAGTATCTCCTCGATGTCGTCGAGGCCGAGCATCTCCCGGGTCTCCTCGGTGAAGTCGAGCGCTTCCAGGGAGTGGCCGTTCTCCTTGACGTCGGAGCCCTGGAGGTGCTTCCCGTAGCGGCCCACCAGCGAGGTGAGCTCCTGGGGCAGGACGAACGTCGTCGATTCGGACTGGCCCATCCCTTCCAGCGTCTCCATCCCCTTGTCGATGATGGCGCGCTCGCCCATCGACTCGGCGGACTTGGCGCGGAGGACGGTCGAGATAGCGTCACCCTGCGCTTCCAGGATCTGGCTCTGCTTCTCACCCTGGGCGCGGATGATGTTGGACTGCTTGTCACCCTCCGCCGTCTCGATGGCGGAGCGGCGTTCACCCTGCGCTTCCAGAATCATGGCGCGGCGTTTCCGCTCCGCGGAGGTCTGTTGCTCCATGGCCTGCTGGACGTCCTTCGAGGGGTTGACCTCGCGGACCTCGACGGACTCGACCCGGACACCCCACTCGTCGGTGGGCTCGTCCAGTTCACGACGGATCCGGGAGTTGATCTCCTGGCGCTTGTTGAGCGTGTCGTCCAGTTCCATGTCGCCCAGCACGGCACGGAGGGTGGTCTGGGCGAGGTTGGAGACGGCGCGCTCGTAGTTGTCGACTTCGAGGAACGCCTTCTTGGGGTCCATCACCTTGATGTAGACGACGGCGTCGGCGGTGACGGGGGAGTTGTCGCGGGTGATAGCTTCCTGTCGGGGCACGTCCAGCGTCTGGGTCCGCATGTCGAACCGGGTGACATCGGAGACGAAGGGGTAGATGAAGTGAATCCCCTGGTCGAGGATGCCGCGGTAGGTCCCCAGTACGGTGTAGGCACCTTTCTGATACGGGCGGATGATGACGACACTGGAGTACGCTACAGCGATGGCCAGCACCAGCAGCACCATCGTGACGAACACGAAGACGCCGCCGGCGAGGAACGACTGCAGCGGTACGAGCGGGACTGACATGACGCGTGAAACTCCGCAGCGACGAAACAAAAGCCTTCGGTGACTGTGTCACAAACTACCGATATGCAAACCTCAGGCACAGTCGGGGATGCTCAGGCGTGTTCGGATTCCGCGTCTGCCTCCGCCGGGCTCTCCTCCCGGTCCCGCTCCAGCGCCCGGTCGATGTCGTCGTCGCTGGTCGCCGTCGCCTCGACTTTGAGGACGTTGCCGCCGCCGGGATCGACGACCAACACCTCGGTCCCGGCTTCGATGGTCCCGCTCACGCTGCGGGCCTCGTAGTAGGGGTTGAACCCGCCGTCATCCAGTTTGACCTGTCCGGCGCTCTCGGTGACACGCTCGGTAACCGTCCCGAACTGGCCCTGGAGCGAACTCGACGAGAGGGACTGTCCCCGGCCGGGCGCCGAGAAATCTATCTTCCGGTAGCCCCACAACGTGACGGCCGTCGTCGCGAGGACGGCAACCGCGAGGATGAGCGGCGCGAGCAGTCCCAGACTGGGTGGCACGAGGAAACCGACGAGCCCGGCGACCAGCAGGGCAACGCCGAGAACGAAGAAGTGCGTCCCCGGCGCGAACGCCTCGGCGACGATGAGCGCCGCCCCGGCGAGAAACAGCACCGCCGATATCGTCGTCCCGAACAGCGGTTCGAGCTGGACGGGCACGAGAGCGAGCGAACCCACGGGAACGTTCATGTCGGCATCTAGGGTCGGTGACGGATTAAGTGTCGGGGGTCGTCCGAACGAGGACGCCGTAGCAGACGGCGGTCACGAGTCCGACGGCGGCGACGACGGTAGCGACCAGCGCCAGGTCGAGACCGACGGCCGTGTCCGCGAGTGCGAGTATCGTGAGACAGATACCGAGTGCCACGAACAGGGTGTTCTCCGGGGTGGGCGACTGCGGTGACACCTCGATGTCCGGCGCGAACGAGCCCGCGACGGCTCCCTCGTCCTCGGCGGCCGACGGCTCGGCCTCCTCGATGACATCGGCTGCCGTCGAAGGCTCGTACTCGGCGATGAACTCGTCTCCCTCGTCGCTCCCGTCGGCAGACATGCCGACGGCTAGGACGGCGAACTACAAAAATGGACGGCGACTGGCTTCGGTTTTCGTTCCTTGCTCCGGGTGTTGAACAGCCAGAAAACCTCGTCAGCGGTTGCTGAGAGCAACCGCGGTGAGAACGCGCTGACTCTCGGATACGGATACCTGAAACAGTCCGTCTACGACACCATCTACTGCACGCGAGTGCCGAGCGGGGCGTCCTCGTGGGTGGTCAGCAGGTCGGCCTCGTCGCCGGCGGCCAGCACCATCCCGTTGGACTCGACGCCGAAGATGGTCGCCTGCTCCATGTTGGCGAGCAGGATGACCCGGGTGCCCGGCAGGTCGTCGACGTCGTGGAGTTCGGCCAGCCCGGCGACGACCTGGCGGACCTCGTGGCCGATGTCGACCGCCAGTTCGAGGAGCTTGTCGGCGTCCTCGACCGGCTCCGCCGAGCGGATTTCGCCGACGCGCATGTCGACGCCCTCGAAGTCCTCGAAGCCGATGCGCTCGGATTCGAGCGGTTCGAGGTCGACGTCGGCCGCATCCTCGCTGTCGCCCGTGTCGTCGCTCGCTTCCTCGACACGACGCCGTAGCTCCTCGTTCAGCTCGGCGATGTAGTCGTCGTCGACCTGCTCGAACAGCTGGTCGGGTTCGTCGAAGCGGTCCGGTGGCGCCTCCAGCGCGGTGGACAGCGACACGTCGGCGACCGAGCCGGCCTCGCCGAGCTGGCCCCACAGCTCCTCGGCCTTCCCCGGAAGCACGGGCTGCATGACGACGGCGACGGCCTTGACGAGCTGGACGCAGTCGCGGATGACCTGCGCGGCCTGCTCGGGGTCGTCGTCGACGAGGTGCCAGGGCTCGGTCCGCTGGATGTACTCGTTGCCGTAGTCGGACAACTCCGTCGCCAGTTCCGCGAGCGTGCGCACGTCGTAGTCGCGAACGGCCGCCTCGAACTCGGAGAGCGCCCCCTCGATGCGGTCGTGGATGTCGTCGCTGACCGCGGCGTCGGGGGTGCCATCGAAGTTGCGGGCCGCAAACAGCAGCGCGCGGTTGACGAAGTTCCCGACGTTGCCAACCAGTTCGCCGTTGACCCGCTCGGCAAAGCGGTCCCAGGAGAAGTCCACGTCCGTCTCCAGACCCGCGCCGGTGGCGATGTAGTAGCGGAACAGGTCCGGGTGGAAGCCGGCGTCGAGGTATTCGTCGGCCCACACCGCGCGGTTTCGCGACGTGGAGAGGGCCTTCCCGTCGATGCCGACGAAGCCGGTCGCCAGAATCGAACGGGGCTCGTTGTAGCCCCCTGCTCCCAGTCGTAGACCTCGGTACCGACGCGCTCGGAGTACTGTTTCGTGGCGGCGACGTACTCGATCGGGGCGTCGACCCAGACGTACAACACGAGGTCCTCGCCGCCCGCGTCGCCCTCCTCGGGGTAGTCGATGCCCCAGTCCATATCTCGCGTGATACAGAGGTCCTGCAGTTCGCCCTCTATCCACTCGCGGGGTTGGTTCTTGGCATTGTCCGTCCCCTCAATGCGGTCGAGGAACCCCTGGAGATACTCCTGGAAGTCAGCGAGGCGGAGGAACCTGTGTTCGCGGGTCCGGTACTCGGCGGGGTTGCCGGTGATGGTACTCACCGGGTCCTCGATGTCGCCGGGTTCGAGGTGGCGCTGGCACCCCTCGTCGCACTCGTCGCCGCGGGCCTGCTCGCCGCAGTACGGACAGATGCCCTCGACGAACCTGTCGGGCAGGGGCTGGTCCTCCTCGGTGTCCCAGGCGACTTCGATTTCCTTTTCGTGGACGTGGCCCTCGTCGGCCCACGAGCGGACGAACTCCTGGGTCAGTTCGGTGTTGGTCTCGTCGTCGGTGTGGCCGTAGTTGTCGAACTCGACGTTGAACTGCGGGAACGTCGCCGCGTAGGCCTCGTGGTAATCGAGCGCGAACTCGCGGGGTTCGACCCCTGCCTCGGCGGCGTTGACGGCGACGGGCGTCCCGTGCATGTCGGACCCACAGACGAAGGCGGTCTGCTGGCCGATGCGCCGGAGGCCCCGGGCGAGCGCGTCGCCGGCGACGTACGTCCGGAGGTGCCCGACGTGAAGGTCGCCGTTGGCGTAGGGGAGCCCGCAGGTGACCACCGCGGGGTGGTCCGTGGGAAAGTCGTCGTGGCTCATACCACATCCTGTACCACCGACGGGTCAAAAGGGGGTTGGTTTCCCGTAGCCGTCGACGGCGACCAGTCGGCGTCCCGGCGCTCGGGCGGTAGAGCATCGCGTAAACTTCGGCGTTGAAATATTATGCATTTGTCCTTTCGGTCATGGAGGAGCAGTCAGACGAACGCTCGATGAGCGATCGGGCGGCGACATCGGCGCCGGGCAGGGGGGGACCCGGCCGGTCCGCCCGAGTTCGACGGAGCGGTACTCGGACCGGGTGTACGACTGTCTCGGGCACGTCCGCCGGGGATGCCTCCGTTATCCGCTGTGTGAGCGGTCGAAACTGCGAGTAGCGGAGGCCACGGCCACCATCGCCGACTGGAAGAGCGGCGACCGCGAGTGGGTCCGGCTCTCCCTACTCCACAGCCATCTCGAAGCTCCGCGCCGAGGATGTCGTCGACTTCGACTCCCACAGCGAGGCGCCGGTGACCGACGACGCCAACGAGGTTCTGACGGTACTCCGGGCGGTCGGCAGGACCCTCACGTCGGAACGGACGAGCGGGGACGGCGACGGGTCCTGACGGCAATATCGTTCGACCGCGCACGCGCCCTAGTGGCCGAGTCAGCTATCGGTTTCGCGGGCCGTCACGACCAGTTGCCGGTGGAGTCCCCGCGGTACAGCCCCACGCAACTGATACTGGTGGCTGTAGGTTCATAACAATATTCGCCACCCGGGGTGGCGAAATACTTCAGTTTGTTACAGCCACCAGTATAAGTCCAAACAGAACAAAGACACTACTCATCTGTGTACCACTGTCTTCTGATACCTATTGTTATCAGAAGTGCCCCACCAAGAGCCAAACTCAGGATTCCACCGAACTGAGCAAACATGCCAGCACCAAGCCCACAATCCTTAGCAAACAACATGAGTTCCCAATACTCACTACGATACTTTACATAGCGGGGTTCTCCCCACTGTTCGCTGTCAAACCATTCATTAGACCAGTTCTCATAAGTGTCACTATGTCGGCGGTTGTCTGCGGAATCCGTATAAGCCTCCAAAAAGATACGCTGTTCATCCGGCGAAAGGTCCGCAAACGCTGTCGTATTGTTCTCCAACATTGTTATATTTGTTTTTGGAGCTTTCTCTATAACGAGTCCCGTTCCACTTACACAGTCGTTTTGTGCCTGTACAGAGTACCCGCCGAAAAATCCCATACTACCTAACAACAGCAATACAACCCCAATCTGACCCATAAAATGCAACTTTTCAAACATAAACTATGTTTCGCTTTTGTGGAAAAGAGCCGTGTCGTCCAGCCAGAGCGCGACCACGAGGTCACAGTCCTCGTAGTGGGTCCCGACGAAGACGGCGGTCCCGCTGTTGCCGCCGGGCAGGTCCGTCGTCACGACAGTGGCGTTCGGTCGCTCGGGGGCGACCGACTCCCGCCCGGAGAGCGGCGCGTCGGACTGGGTCGCACGCAGCAGCGTTCGACGGCGCATCTCGGGGCACCACCTCGCCGTCGGTAGCACACATAGCAGGTCCCAGCGATGACGGCGTATTAAGCGTTGCCAGTGGGCATGCCGCTACAGCAGCGCCAGCGTCCCGCTGGCCAGCCCGAGCGTCACGATCAGTCGGCCCGCGCTCCCGACGAACGTCGCCGCGCCGAAACGCAGGTAGTTCTCTTCGAGGACGGTAAAGGCGTAGATGGAGAGCGTATCCGGGAAGAAGGGGACACACAGCGCCATCGCCAGCCCGACGTAGCCGTACTTTTTCGCTATCTGAATCGTCTTCCGCTCCGACCACTCGATGACGTCGAACCGCGAGGCCTTGATGCGACGGACCAGCGGGCCGTACTCCTTTGCCTCCTGGCCGATGTGGAACGCGAAGAGGCTGCCAAGCGCCTTGCCGAAGGCGCTGAACAGGACGATGGCGAGGATGTTCCCGTTCGTCGAGAGCCCCAGGCGCAGCGTTTCCGCCGGCACGAGAACGATTTCGCTGGGCAGCGGCAGGACGAACGCGATGAGAAAGGAGTAGATGGCGATGATGGCCAGCCCCGTCGGTCCGGTGGCGGTACAGACGGCCTGTTCGAGGAGGGCCAGCGACCCGCCGGCGGTGCCACACTCGCCGAGAAACGCGACCGGGAGGACGGGGAGGGCCGGACTCACACCACTCGATAGCAAACAGCGGGTACTAAAGCTTGATATGTTCACTCCGGACCGGTACTGAGTTCGAGGTCTGCCCGAGATTCAAAACGGAGACGCGCTGTCCGGTCAGTACCAGTCCAGGTCAGCCACGAACGACCGTAACATCGACCGCGTCACGTGTGGCATACAGACGACGCGCATCTCGCCGGCGCCGGTCTTTGAGACGCGCCAGCCGCGGTCGCGCAGTTCGTCGGTCATGGGCACCGAGAGGTCGGCGGCCACGAGCGGGAGTTCCGGCCCGACCACGTCGTGGCCCCGGGTCCGTAGCTGGTCGGCCAGCCACTCGGCGTTGGCCATCGAGCGCTCGTACTGTTCGCGGTAGCCCGCGGGCCAGAGTTCGTCCATCGCGGCGACGGCCGACGCGACGCCGGCGCCCGACCTGGTGCCCGTCAGCGTGAGCTGGTTCGTCGACTCCAGATACGGCGTCTCGACGGCCAGTTCGTCCAACAGTGACGCCTCGCGGGCGAGCAGGCCGCCGGCGGGAACGGCCGCCTGCCCGACCTTGTGGGGGTCGATAGTCATCGTGTCGACGGCGGCGTGGCCGAAGTGCCAGTCGTGGTCGGTAAAGGGCAGGTAGAAGCCGCCCCAGGCGGCGTCGACGTGACAGAGCGCGCCGGCGTCGTGTGCGAGGTCGGCGACGGCGGGAATCGGGTCGACGACGCCGTATTCGGTCGAGCCGGCGACGCCGACGACACAGACGGTGTCGCCGTCTATCAACTCGGTTACGGCGTCAGTGTCGGCGCGGTAGTCGCTGGCGGGCGCGGTCCGGAGTTCGAGGTCCAGCACGTCCGCGGCCTTGGTAAACGAGAAGTGCGCGTGGACGGGTGCGACGACGTTCGGGTCGTCGGTGTCGGCCCGGTTGCGGGCGATACGCAGCGCCTGGACGTTGGCCTCCGTCCCGCCCGAGGCGACATAGCCCGCCGGGTCGGCCAGTCCGGCCAACTCCCCGAGGGTCCCGACGGCCTCGCGTTCCAGGTCGGCGACGGTCTCGTAGGTACCGGGATCGCCGGGATTCGTCGCCAGAAACCGCTCGGCCGCGTTGCGAGCCACCGGACGGGGGACGGTACACATCGAGGAGAGAACCCGTTCGAAATCCTGTGGCTCGGCCCCCTGGAGCATCCTGTCCGAACGCTCGTGGCCGACCCGCTTATCCGTTTCGTTCGTCGAGAAGGACGATCCTCGAACTGGAACAGACCGATGTCGTACTCGGCTTCGGATGACAACCGGTGATGACGTACTTGCCAGTACGACACCACGTCACTCGAATTGGCTGTTATTACACTGACCTCGAAGAAAGGCTGATATACAATATTACGTTCAACTGACTTTAGATTCTTTTTAATACATGGTGTTTGTGTAATAGGCTGTATGCTCTCCCATTACAGAGGTGAGTCATCCGAGTGCGTGTAATGGCTCACCTGTCGGCACGCGCGGATGCCGCTTACCAGAACGA
>PXQZ01000098.1 GCA_003021755.1 Halobacteriales archaeon QH_8_67_36
AGCACGAGTACGCCGACGGCGTACGGTCCCTGCGTGACGGCGACGGTGCCGGAAAGCAGCGCCCGGCCGGCCTGAAAGAGCACGGCGCCGCCGGCGACGAAGATACCCGCGGCGACAAAGAGCGAGACGAACGGTTCGATGCGCTCGTGGCCGTGGGGGTGTTCGAAGTCGGGCGGCCGTGTCGTCAGGTAGAGTCCGGCGACGACGACCAGCGAGTAGGCCGTGTCGGCGGCGCTGTTGACCGCCTCGCTCTGGACGGCCAGGCTCCCCGTGGTAAGCCACACCGCGCCTTTCAGCAGTATCAGCGCGAAGTTGACACCGAGGACCAGCAGGCCGACCCGCCGGAGCGTGTCCCGTCGCGACATCTACCCTGGAGTTGTCGGTGAACCCTAAAGCCCCTTCGGGGGCGCTTCGACCCGCACGGCGGCGTTCGGACCGGGGACGCTGGTCCCCGACTGACTCGCGAAGCCCTCGTGGAGTCGGTCATAACTGTCGTCGACCGCCTCGACGATGACCTGCGTGTCCCCGACGACGGGCATGAAGTTTGTGTCGCCCTCCCAGCGTGGGACGACGTGGGTGTGGAGGTGGTCGTCGATGGACCCCCCGGCCGCCTTGCCGCCGAGGTTCAGCCCCGCGTTGAAGCCGTCCGGACCCAGCGCTCGTTTCACCGCGTCGAAGGTCCGCTGTTTCAGTCGTGCGTGGTCCAGCAGCGTTGCCTCGTCGAGGTCGCCGTACTCGCCGGTGTGGGTGTGTGGGATGACCATCACGTGCCCGGGGCCGTACGGGTAGTTGTTCAGCAGGACGAACGCGTGGTCGCTCCGGGCGACGACGCGGTTCTCGCGGTCGGCCTCCTCGTCCCGGAACGCACAGAAGACGCAGTCGGCGTCCGGGTTCTGCTCTTCACGTTCCACCCACTCGATGCGCCACGGCGCGAAGACGCTGTCCATACGGGTGGCTCCGGGCCCCAGTGCAAAACCACTTCCACCGCTCGATTCCGGTATTTATTTCTTCCGGCCGTTCACGCAGATGGACGAAACAGTACAGCCCGAGAACGGCCGGGAAACGCGCCGTAGATGGCGGGGCGGCTCGCCCGCCCCGGCTGACTTTGTTCCGGCCGATAAACCGTTTGAACGACCGGAACGGTAGCGGGTTTTTATGCTAATATCCGGGGGAGTAGTAGTTGGGATGGCCACTACGAACGACGGTGTCGACATGTCAGAGACGTGTATGGACTGCGGACGCGACACGCCCCACGCGGTCAGCGTCCGGATACGGACCGAGAGCACGAAGGCGGAGAACGCGGAGTTCTCGCGTGAACCGTACCGGGTCAGCGAGTGCCAGGTCTGTGGGGCGACGACGAGCACGCGGATGAACAACGCGTAGACGGCCTGTTTCTGCTGTTAAGTCCTAATTCGTGGTCGCGAGCGACCACGCTTATCGCGTGGTTACTTCCACGCCGTCCTCCCACCTTTTTGTGCGCCGGGTGCGCTCGCGCACCACTCCTTGAAAAACGCGGGCGAAAAAACAGGACCTCACCACGTTCGGTCCCGCGAACCGCGCTCACTTCGCTCGCGCGGACGATTACCGCGACCGCGTGGTCACCTCCACGCCGTCGTCGGTCACGATGACGGTGTGTTCCTTCTGGCTGACGAACGTCCCCTCGGCCTCTTTCAGCACGGGGTAGCCGTGGACCATGTCCTGCTGTTTGAGCCGTCGCAGCGCCATCTTCGCCCGCGGCGAGTCGAGCCAGCGGGCCGCGAAGGGCAGCGTCTTGAACTCCTCGGTAACCTGGTCGAGTACTTGGCGAGCGGTGCGGTCCCGGACATTACCCTCTCGCTCCAGTGCGAAAATCTCCTCGCTGGAGCCCTCCTTGACCTTGCCGCGGCCGTCCGTCGCGAACGGTTCGATTGCAACCACGTCGCCCGGCGAGAGCGTCGCCCCCTGGGCCACCTCGCGGTTCGGGATGTTCGGCGCGGTGTGTTGCTCCCAGTGACCCAGCCCGTGGCCGGTCAGGTTGACGACGGGGTTGAAGCCGTACCCCTCGATGACGTCCTCGACGGCCGCGCCGATTTCGCCGACGTCGACGCCAGGCCCAGCGACCTCCAGGGCTGCGTCGAGCGCCTCGGCGGAGGCGCCGGCCAGTTCGTCCCGTCCGGAAAGGTCCACCGTGACGGCGGTGTCGGCCAGCCAGCCGTCGACGTGGACCCCGATGTCCAGGTTGACCATTTCCTCGCCGAACGTGGTCTCGTCGTCCCGCTCGGGGGTCGCGTGAGCGGCCTCCTCGTCGATCGAGATGTTGACCGGGAAGGCGGGCTCGCCGCCGAGGTCCCGAATCTTGTCCTCGGCCCACTGTGCGACTTCGAGGTGGGAGCCCCCCACCTCGACGCGCTCGGCCGCCTCGTCGCGCACCTGCGCGAGTATCTCGCCGGCCTCGCGACACTTCTCGTACTGCTCGGCATCGAAGTCCACGTCGCTCATACCCGATGACTCCGGGCCGGCCGCCGAAAGCGTTTGTGTTCGGACGCGGGCGAGGAACCTGCGAACATCATGGCCAACGCCCGCCGCAAACCCCCCGCGCACTGGTCTCGACGGCTCCGCGGGAACTGTGGGGAACGGTCGACGCAATGTGGTAACGTTGCCGCGTCTTCGTGTGTTCCCCGTTACCAAATTGCCGGCAAAGCGGCAGCCCTTTAGGGACAACTATCGTGGGGCGCGACATGGGCTATGACTACGACAAAGTGGCTGTCCCGGACGAGGGACGCCAGATCGAGGTCACCGACGACGACGAGCTGAACGTGCCCGAGAAGCCCATTATCCCCATCATCCACGGGGACGGCATCGGGACGGACGTGGGCCCGGCCGCCCAGAAGGTCCTCGAGGCCGCCGCCGACGCCACCGGCCGCGACATCTCCTGGATGCGCGTCTACGCCGGCTCCAGCGCCCGGGAGATGTACGACGAGAACCTCCCCGACGACACCGTCGAGGCCATCACGGAGTTCAACGTCGCCATCAAGGGGCCGCTGACGACGCCCGTCGGCGCCGGATTCCGCTCGCTGAACGTCGCGTTGCGGAAGACGCTCGACCTGTACGCGAACGTCCGACCGACCTACCACCTCGACGGCGTCCCCTCCCCCGTCGAGAACCCCGGCGAGATGGACATGGTCACCTTCCGGGAGAACACCGAGGACGTCTACGCCGGCATCGAGTGGGAGGCCGGCACCGACGAAGTCGAGGAGGTCAGGGCCTTCGTCGAGGAGGAGATGGGGTACGATTCGACCGTCCACGACGGTCCGGTCGGCATCGGTATCAAACCCATCACGGAGTACGGGACCAAGCGACTGGTCCGTGAGGCCATCGACTACGCCATCGAGGAGGAGCGTGACTCGGTCACGCTGGTCCACAAGGGCAACATCATGAAGTTCACCGAAGGCGCCTTCCGCGACTGGGGCTACGAGGTCGTCGAAGAAGAGTACGGCGAGGACGTGATCACCGAGGACGAGCTCTGGGAGGAGTACGACGGCAAGGCCCCCGAGGGCACGCTGGTCGTCAACGACCGCATCGCGGACAACATGCTCCAGCAGCTCCTGACCCGCACCGACGAGTACGACGTCATCGCGACGATGAACCTCAACGGGGACTACATGTCCGACGCCGCCGGCGCACAGATCGGCGGGCTTGGCATCGCCCCCGGCGCGAACTTCGGCGAGGCCCGCTGTCTCGCCGAGCCGGTCCACGGCTCGGCCCCGAAGTACGCCGGCGAGAACAAGGTCAACCCAACTGCGATGATTCTCTCAGGCCGTCTTATGCTCGAGTACATGGGCTGGAAGGACGCCGGCCGGCTCGTGCGTGATGCCGTCGAGGAGACCATCTCCAGCGGCCAGGTCACCTACGACCTCGAACGACAGATCGAGGGCGGCGAGAAGCTCTCGACCTCCGAGTTCGCCGACGCCGTCGTCGAGAAAGTACGGAAACTGGCTTGAACCCGGTTTCTGACCCCTGACGGCTGCGCCGTCGGACCGTTCACGACCTCGCGTACCGCGACCACCGACTCGCTCGTTTTTTCTGCACGGTTCCGTAGTCCGGCCGCCGTCCTCAGCCACCGGCGGCCGACTCGTTCGCCCACGCCGGCCGTGACGGCTCGGTCCGCCCCACGGCCGGACGGTAAACTCCATCCGAGCGGTGCGGGTTCGTCGACCTCGGTACGGACTGTATAGCCCCGCAACCGTATCGCCGGCGTGGGAGGACCGCAAAAGACATCCGAGCCGTCACCGTGGCGCAACGCTCTTTAGCCGTGCTCACCGGGTTCCCGCATGGAGTGGAAGCTGTTCGCACACCTTCGTGACACCGCCGGCGGGGCGTCCGTCAGCGTCGACGTCGAACCCACCACGACGGTCGAAGAGGCCCTCGCCGCGCTCGTCGAGACGGAACCCGCGCTGCGCGCGGAACTGTTCGAGGACGGCGAACTGGCCGACCACATCCGGCTGCTGGTCGACGGCGAGGACGCCTTCAGCGCGCGGGACGGACTGGAAACCGAGGTGGCGTCTGAAACCGAACTGGCGCTGTTCCCGCCCGTAAGCGGCGGGTGACGCCGTTGCTGCGGGAGATGGGTTTAGACCGGAGCTGTAACGGCCGGAACGTCCCGACTACGAGGTCAGGTCCGCGGTGAGGACGAAATCGGGCCAGTCGGCCAGTTCGGCCCGGACCGCGGCGGCCTCGGCGACGTGCCGTGGGGTCTCCGGAAGCAGCACGCGCGTCCCATCGACGTCCAAGCCGGCCGCGTCGGCCCTGATAGCGTCGAACAGCGACGCGGCCGCCTCGCGGTCGGCCCAGGCCCCGACGGCGTACTCCGCGAGTCGCCCGTCGCCCGACGGGTCCGCCCTCGTCCCGGTCCGGCAGGCCATCCCGGTCGTCCCGTCGTCACTGACCGCGAAGACGGCCTCGTCGTCGGCCAACCGGCGAAGTCGCTCGCGGGTCAGTTCGGAGAGCGCCCACGCCCGGTCCGAGTCAAGCGCCAGCCCGGACAGGTGGCTCCGGGCCTCGCTCGCGGTCCAGTAGCTCCAGGCCGCCGCGGGGTCGTTGTACACGTCGGTGTCGGGCTCGGCGTCCGTGCGCGGCTCGGGGTGTGCAAAACGGAAGGCGGTGTCGGGCTCGAACCCCGCCGCCACCGACTGTCCGAGTCCGGCGTCGTTCCAGGAGAACACCATGTTGCGCCCGACAGTCGCGCCGCGCTCGCGGGCCCAGTCGAAGCAGTGCTCGACCATCGCCAGGCCCAGCCCCGTCCCCCGGTGGTCGGGGTCGACGCGCATCCCCTGGAACCACGCCTCGTCGTCGGTCAGCATGACTGCCTGACAGAGTCCCGCCGCCGTCCCGTCGATATCGGCGACGACGGTGTGCTGGTCCGGCCCGTCGCTGTCGACCCACGACGCGAACACGTCGGGGACGTAGTCGGCGGTCTCCGGGCGGTCCGCCCAGACGTCCCAGGCGAAGGCGACGACGGCGCCCTCGTCGTCGGGGCGGGCCTTGCGGACGGTCGGGTCCATGAGAGGACATCGACCGTGACGGGCAAAAAGTTACGTCGTCCCCGGCTCAGGAGCGGCCGGAGAGTGCCAGGAATCCCCCAGCGTCGTCGTCCGCTCGCGTCGCCTCGTCACGGACCGTCCGGGGCACCTCGATGGAGACCGGCTCGCCGTAGGTGACGTACTCCTGGCGGAACGTCGCGTCGAACGAGTCGAACTGCTCTCCGCCCTCGCCGCTGACCCTGAACACCTGTTCCGTGATGCGACCCGTCTGGCGGTCGTACCGGATTTCGGTGTAGAGGCGCGTGACCGACGACGCCGGGAGCGACTCGTCGCCGTCCCCGAGCGACGTCCACAGCTCGGTCGCGTCCGTGTCGTTGTCCGCCTCGATGACGATGACGTATTCCTCGTCGGTGTGCTCGAAGCGGAGATACGGGAGGAGACCGATAGCGCCGTCTTCATCATCGTCCTCGAACTCGTCGGCCGGCTCGCGGCTGTAGGTCGTCGAGCCGTCCTCGGCCACCGTCTCGCTGTAGCGGGTCCCGTTGACGACCCACTCCCGGACGCGCTCCGTCTCGGTCGTTCCGGCCGCCGAGTACGTACTCGTCCCGTTCCTGTACAGCGTTTCGGCGTCGAAGTTCTTGCGTATCGTCGCCTCGTCGGTCGACGTCGCGTCGACGGTTCGGCCGCCCGTAGTCAGCGTCGCGTCGAACCGCGTCGTCTCGTTGATGCGGACAGTGTCGACCGCCGCCATCGACGCGTCCGTGAACTCGGTGAACGTCTCGTACACCGTGATAGTCGTGGTCTCGTTGGCGACCGATAGCTCGTACTCGCCGGGCTCCTCGAAGGTGTGTGACAGCGAGAGCGTCGCCGAGTCGCCGCCCGCGAGCGTAACCGAGCGGCTCGCGACCGTCTCGCCGTCGGCGGTCAGCGTCGCGTCGTAGTCGGCCCCTCCGTCGTCGCCGTTGCGCACCGCGACCGTGACGACGGCGACCTCCTCCGTGACCCCGCCGTTCGGGAACGTCACTGTGGTCGAGAGGGGCGCCGCAGAGTCGCCGCTCGTCGCCGTCGGCGTTTCCTCGGCCGACTCCGTGGCGTCGGTCAGAGCCGAACACCCCGAGAGGACGACCAGCGTCACCAGCAGTATCGATACCAGCTTCGTTCGCATAGTCCGAGAGCTGTTCGAGCGGAATAAAAAGCTACGTGTTCATAGCGGGGGCGAACCGGCCCCGACTACCTCAGCGCCACGGCGTCGACCGCTGTTGAATCTCGCCGGCCAGCGGCTCAGCCATCGCATCGGCCACGTCGTCGCCGTTCGCCAGCGCCCACATCAGTTTGACCTTCGCGGTGCCGGGGAGCATGTCCTCGCCCTCGATAACGCCCGCGTCGAGCAGGTCCCGGCCCGTGTCGTAGACCCGGTCACAGACGCGGCCTTCGAGACACTGGCTGGTCATCACGACGGGGATATCCAGCTCCTCGATGATCGATATCAGGTCGGTGTCGACGTGACCCAGTCCCGTCCCCTCGACGATGAGGCCGTCGCTGTTCTCGGCGGCGGCTTCGAGCAGGGCAGTGTCCATGCCCGGCGTAAACTTGACCAGTTCGACGTCTGTGGCCAGGTCGTCGTGGAGTGCCAGTTCCTGCTCGTCTCGCGGCCGGTAGTCGCGCCGGAACGAGACGACGGTGTCGCCGTCGGTGTCGTAGTCGACGGTTCCGAGTGGCTTCGCGCCGACCGTCTCGAAGGCGTCCCGGCGGGAGGTGTGGTTCTTGCGCACGCGAGTCCCGCGGTGGAGCGCACACCGGTCGTCGGCCTCGGTCTCGTGCATACAGACCAGTACCTCCGCGCAGTCGCTCGTGGCCGCCTCGACGGCGGAGACGGCGTTCATGACGTTGTCCGAGGAGGGGCGGTCCGCCGAGCGCTGGCTGCCGGTGAAGACGACTGGCACGGGCGTATCGAGCATGAAGGCCATCGCCGAGGCCGTGAACTGCATCGTGTCGGTGCCGTGCATGACGACGACGCCGTCGGCGCCGGCCTCGATCTCCTCGTAGACGGCGACGGCGAGTTCCTGCCAGACGTCCGGCGTCATGTTCTCCGAAAGGATGTTGGCGACGACGCGGCCGCGGTAGTTGGCCATCCCCGCCAGGTCGGGGACTGCCCGGAGTACGTCCTCGGCGTCGAACTGCGCCGTCACCGCGCCGGTGCGGTAGTCGACCGTCGAGGCGATGGTGCCGCCGGTGGAGATGAGTGACACCGTCGGGAGGTCGTCGTCGAACTCGATCGCCGAGCTACTCTCCTCGTCCTGTGCGCTCTCGATGTCGTAGACGTTCGATTCGAGCACGTCGACGCTCGCCTGGTCGCGGTCGATACCCACGTTGTACCCCCCGTCGAGTTTGACCACGAGGTGGTCCGCGGTGCTGGAGGGGAGCAAGACGCCCTCGTAGCGCTGGTCCGCGCGGTCGACGCGGACCCGGTCGCCTGCGTTCATGTCCGCCAGTTCTGGCCGACGTGACTTGAACCCACTCGTTCGGCCCGACCGGTTCCGACGGCAGACGCCGACTGCCCGTTCCGGTATCCGCCGGCGGTACACGCCGGTGGCCCGGTGGCGTTCACCAATGCCGGATGCCGGCGAGAAATGCCGGCGTCCGCCAGCGGCTGATACGGATCTTTGTGGCGATTTACCGATGCGTACCGACCTCGGAGTCGGTACGACCTGAAAATAACCTGTAATAATCAGTATGGCGCGAGTCAGACAAGCTCCACAAAGGACATACGTCCAGCGAGCGGAACATACGTATGTCCGAACAGACGGCGGAACGAACCCGCGGATCGGGCGCGGACGCCGACGCGGAGGCGGTCACCGACGTGACGAACACGTCGACCGGCCCGCTAAAGGACGAGAGCGCCGGGGACTCCAGCCGCAGCTACTTCTCGGTTCGGGCGCTCATCGTCGCCTTCGTCGCCATCGGCGGCGGGATGACGCTGGGAAGCCTCGTGCCGGTGCTCCCGTTCACCGCGTTCGCCGGTATCCCCGTGGGGGCGTTCCTCCACGGCCTGCTGGACCGCGAGCGCCGCTACGCCGAGACGGCCGTCGCCGGCGGCCTGCTGGCCGGGCTGTCAATCATCACCTCGCTGCTCCCGCAGCTTCTCGCCGGCCTGAACGGGACGCGCCTGTTCGCCATCGCCGCCGCTACCGGGATGATCCTCGGCCTGGTGGGCCACTACTTCGGCCGCGATTTGCGGGACGGCCTGACACGGGACCTCTAAGCGGCGCGCTCGCCGCCGACCGACGTGACACTTGCCCGCGAGCAGCCGGCTACGACCACCGCGCGGTCCGGGCAATTAGAGCGGGACGAGTCGAGTCGATGGCTCGTGAGGGCCGCTGCTGGGCCGGCTCGGCTCGTTGTATGGCCGCGTACACTGGTCAATGTGATAGCTATGGCACGTTGGGCCAGCCGTAACCCGTCAGACCAGCCGCCAGCCGCCGTCGGTCCGCTCGACGACGTTCTCCTCCGCGAGTCGACCCAACACCTTCTCGACGAGTTCCGGCGGCGCCTCGACCTCGCGGGCCAGCCCGCGCACCGTCGTCGGTCCCTGGGTGAGCGCGCTCACCAGTTCCGCGTACAGGCGCCCCTCGCCGTCCTCGATGGCGTCGTCGAACCGGTCGCGGACGTCGGTCACACGGCCCTGAACCCACCGCTGGGCCAGCGACAGCTCGTTTTCGAGCTGTTCGAGCCGGGCGAGCTGTCCGGCCAGGTCTCGGAGGTCGCCGCCAACTTCCGTTTCGACCTCGATCGAGAGGTGCCGACAGGTGGAGATGTCCAGTCCGGTACTCGCGGGATAGGCGCTCTTGGTGCCGAACTCGTACGGCGAGACGCGCACTTCGAGCCGGAGGTTCCGCGAGATGGAGAAGTACTTCCGTCGCTGGTCGTCGGTGCGTGACTCGACCAGCCCCGCTTTCTCCAGCTTCTTTAGATGGTCGATGACGGCTTTCGGGCTGACGCCGAGATACTCGCTTATTTCGGTCACGTAGCAGGGCTTGTGTGCGAGCAGGCGCAGAATCCGCCGGCGGTTGGCGTTTCCAAGCAAGTCGAGCAGCTCGGCGGAGTCCATTCACCTGACGTAATGGGTCGCAGTAAAAAAGGGTGACCCTCAGTGAGCCGTCAGTTTCCGGCCCGTCCCGGTGCGTCGCCGCCCCGCTGTCCGCCGGCGTTATCGCTCCGACCGGCGTCCGAGTCGCCGGTCTGACCGCCGCTCCCGTTATCGTTTCCCGTCGAATCGCTGCCGCCGTCCGCGTCGCCCGTGGAACCGGTCTCGTCGTTGGACCCGTCCGTCGCGCTCGTGCCGCCGTCGGCCGCGCTGTCGCCGCCCTGCGTTCGGTTCGACGGCGGGCCGCGCTCGCCGTCACCGCTCCGGTCCGTGGACTGACCGCGCTCATCCCCGTCCTTGGGCGGGCCGCGATCCTCGGGTGCCCCCCGGTCTTCGGGCGGCCCCCGATCCTCTGGCGGCCCCCGATCCTCCGGCGGCCCGCCACCCAGCCCGCGGGCGATGGCTGCCACCTCGGGCCCCGTCAGGTCGGACGCGTTCTCGCGGAGCCGGTCCAGCCGACTCTCGTTCACGCCGGCCCGGGTCGCGGCCTCGTCGGTGTCGTTTATCGCCGTCTGCAGCGCGTCGATGCGGGCGTTTAGTCGGCTCTGCCGGGCGACGTAGGCCGGTTCGGTGACGTTGCCGGCCTCGTACGCCGCCTGCAGGCTCTCGTTCCGTCGCTGGAGTCGCTCCAGTCGCTGTTCCAGCGCCCCGACCCGGTCGCTGACGAGCCGTGCCCTGTCGCTGGCGTTGGACTGGTTGAACTCGGCGTTCCACATCCCGTTCTCGACGGACTCGTTCACCGCAGTGGACGTCGACTGCGTGAACGCCGTCAGCTGCGTCCCCATCCCGGCGGTCTCCCCGCTCCGGTTGGTCGTATCGGTCGCCGTCGCAGTCTCCTGTGCCATGATGGTCGGCGCGACCAGCATGGCGACGGCGACCGACACGACGAGCAGCGTGTGCCGGTGAGTCATCTATAACAGTGTATGGCCGTCGCTTGATAAAAACAGGGCCGTTCGTTCGTGTCGTTCATGCGCCCGCGAGACCGCCCGAGCCAGTCCAAGAGCGTTTATTTAGCACGTTCGCCGAGTCGTGGCAGCCAGCGGGCCGCCACCGCCACCGACAGGACCGACAGGGCGACGGTGGCGCCGACGAGCGCGGGCCCCGGGTCGTACCGCAGCGGCGGGTAGTAGCCGAAGCCGTAGTCCAACAGGTCGTTGGCAAGTGCCAGGACCAGCGCCGTCACCAGCGCCCCGCGGGTCGTCCGTGCATAGTGGGGGACCAGCGCCCCCTCGGCGACGAAGCCGACGTGCGTGACGATGATGCCGAAGTAGGCCCACAGCGCCGGGAAGTAGAGGGTGAAACCGAGGTTCAGCGCCACGACCGTCCAGACGCCCATCTTCACCAGCCACACCAGCGCGATGGTGTGGAGATACGCCAGCGGCCGGTTCGTCGGCGCGTCCTCCAGTGACTCCCCGAGAAACGGCCACAGCGTCACGAGCGACAGCGTCATCAGAAAGAGGGCGGTCGGCGAATCGGCGTACAGCGGCCAGAGGAACGTCGACACGCCCGGCATCGTCTCGACGTAGTAGCGCACGCCGACGAGGATGGCCACCGCGTTGACGACGACCAGCCACACCAGACTCGGCGCGTTCTCCAGGTAGTACCGCGCGTACTTCCGCGGCAGTGGCCCCCGACTCTCCATACAGGGGGTGCAGGACGGCGGTGTGAAACCCTGTCGGTACGAGTCGACAGCGGTATCGCTCACCAATAGCCGAAAAGCCTCCCGTAGCCGGTTGGTCAAACAGCGTTGGGCGGGACTGAAAGGGGCCGCGCTATCGACGAAGCACGACGACGCAAGCACCGCAGGAACGACCGGAGGAGGGTGACGAGGAGCACAGCGAGTTGCGCGAGTCGATAGCGCGGGGGCTTTCTGACTCTACCGGGCGGTTGCGGTGCCGGAATCAAGCAGCGTATAGATACAGTCAGCAACCACGATTGCTGAAATAGCCCGCCGACAAGGGGATCTCGCGGAAGGCTTTTATATATCCGTGTGCATCGTTCACATGTACCGATGTTCGAACAGTTCTCACGTGGCTACTACCTCGGTCGCCTGTACGTCGAACCACGCGAGGTCGGGGCCGCGATGTGTCGGGACCAGCACGAGCGTGTCAACCAACAGCTGTACGGCGACGAGGGCGTCACACGGACGGACCTGCCGCTGGTGATGAAGCTCGGACGGCGCCACTTCCCCGTCCGGGGGGACGAGGAGGTACCGGCGGACACGCTCGCGGTCCCGGAGGTAGTGTTGGAGGACGCGGACATCCGGAACCCGCCGAGCCTGAGCGAAGTGTTCCTCGCGAAGGCCGACCACGCGGCCCAGTTGCTGTCGGTAGCGGACACGGGCGATGCCGTGCCTGACAGCGCGGTCCGAGAAGGCCGTGTTTAACTGACGAATTAGGGTGTCAACAGCCGGAAAGCCCCCATGCCGGCTGGCCAACCGGTTTCGGGTGGGACTGAAAGGGACGACTGGCCGAACGACGGGGGACGATGCAAGGACCGTAGGCCGAGGACCGCAGCGAGGTCGTTCGAAAGAGCGTCGCTCTCGTGAGGCGGCTATGCCGTCTTTCGAACCACCCCCGGGTTCAGCCAGTCGGAGCTTTCCGGCTCTCCGAGATGGACGCCACACTGCCGCTGAGAGTGTCGTGTTTATTTTAGCAGCAACGGACCTATAGAGCCAGAAAGCCCCCGCGTTCTCAGCTCCCGCGGCTCGCTGTCGTTCGAGAGAGCGAAGCTCTCTCGTGATGACGAAAGGCGCTCCGCGCCTTTCGAACCACGCTCCGGTGGGTGCTTGCGTCGCCGAGGTTCGCTGAGAACGCGGCCCCTTTCAGCCCCACCCATGCCGGCTGGTCACCCGGCTACGGGTGGGGTTGAAAGGGGCGGCCTGCTACACGAAGGTGGACGACGTAAGCACCGCAGGGAACGGAGTGACCGAGGAGCGCAGCGAGACCCCCGAGTGT
>PXQZ01000099.1 GCA_003021755.1 Halobacteriales archaeon QH_8_67_36
ACCGTGACGTGGCCGCCGGGCTTCAGTACCTCGTGAACCGTCTCGATGTCCGGCGAACAGGCCGGACAGGGGAGCCCGATACGCTCCCCGGGTGTCGCGTCGCTCATACGGACACCTTCACCGTGGGGGCGTAAATGATCGTCGCACCGGTGCTGCGCGTGGTCTGCCCTCCCATGCCGCCGGGTGAAGACATTTAATCGCTCGATGTGAATCCCCGCCGATGTCGCGCTCCTGGTCTCGGACCGATTCGCTGGCCGCCGGCCTCGTCGCCCTCGCGGCCCTCGCCGGCGTCGCCCTCTGGCCCCAGTTGCCGGCCGAGGTCGCCATCCACTTCTCGGCGGCGGGGACGCCGGACAGCTACGTCCCGAGAGCCGTCGGCGTCGCGCTGCTCCCGGCGCTTATGCTCGTGACGCTGTTCGTGCTGAAGCTCGCGCTGGCTGCGGACCCGCCCGAACACCCCCGGACTGGCCCGGTCGTCGTCCTCTCGACGACGGCGTTTCTGGGCGTTCTCCACGTCCTCGTGCTCGCGTGGAACGCCGGCTACGAGGTACCACTCGACGGTCTGCTGGTCGGCGCGCTCCTCTTCGGGGCGTTGCTGGTCGGATACACGCTCCGGCGCGAAGGGGTTTCGTTCACCTGAGTCCGCTCATCTGCCACGAGGAGGTCCCACTTCCTCGCGGCTCACTGCTCGCGGGTCGCTTCGCTCCCCGTTCGAGGGACCCACACCGTTTGACCCTCGCTTTCACCGCTCGTCTTTCGGGAGGGCTACGACCTCCCCGTCCGCATACACCGTCGGTGCCGTCAGAACCCCGTCGAGGTGGATGGGCGCGTGGGTGTCGCCGCCGATGGCGTGGTCGTCGCCGACGGCGATGTGGACGGTGCTGCCGGCCTTCTCGTCCAGCAGCACGGAACCGACGAGGTCGGTGACGGCGACGTTAGTGCCGATGCCGAGTTCGGCGAGGTTGTAGGCGTCCCGGCCCACCTCCTCGGCCGCGGCCTCGACCTGTTCGTGGATGTCGGGGTCATCGATGTCGGTGACGGAGCCGTCCTCGACCTCGAAGGAGAGCAGCGTGCCGTCGAGTTTCCCGTGGGGGCGCATCGTCCCGTCGACGACGAAGGTGCCGTCGGCGGTCTCCGGCGCGATGAACACCTCGCCGGCGGGGAGGTTCGACATTTCGCCGGACCCGTGGACGATACCCGTGTCCAGATACCACTCCCGGCCGCCCAGCTCGAACGTGATGTCGGTGCCCTGGGGCGTGGTGACGCGAACCTCCTCGGCGTCGCCGACCTGTGCGAGGACGTCCTCGCAGTGTTGCTCGATGGCCTCGTAGTCGGCGTCCAGTCCCATCAGGAACACGCCCTCGGTGATACCCGGAAGCGTGGCGACGCGGGCGCCGGCGGCGTTGGCCTCGCTGCGGGCCTCGGTGTGGGTCAGGCTCTTGATCGTCGGCGCCAGCACCACGTCGGCGGTTCGCATCGCGCCGGCGACGGGTCCGGGCGGCTCCGCACCGTGTTGCTCGCCCGGCGGGTAGCGGACGAAGACGGTGTCGTCGGTGATCTCGCCGGCCACCCGATACAGCGCCTCGCCGATGGCCTTGCGCTTGTCGTCCGTGACGACCGCACACGACTCGTCGGGCTGGAGGTCCATGCACTGCTTGATGGCCGTCTCGGCGGGTCGGCGGAGCGAAGAGTCGTCCATGTCAGTGGGTTGGTCCCTGACGGATTAACTCTTGGTGGGAGCGACTCACGGAGCACCGTCAACAGCCAAACAGGGTGTGTGAGAAACGGTATCACGCATGACAGGTACAACGAACCGAGTAAATTTACATCATCATTAATCACAAAAAATATATCTTCCCCCCATCAACCCACTTTCATGCTCCATGTGGGCATCAACGGCTTCGGCACGATCGGCAAGCGGGTCGCCGACGCGGTGCGTGTCCAGCCGGACATGACGGTCGCTGGCGTCGCCAAACGCTCGCCGAACTTCGAGGCAACCATCGCCGCAGACCGCGGCTACGACCTCTTTGCCGCCGGCGACGACGGCACCGGGCCGTTCGAGGCGGCGGGGCTCCAGACGTCAGGAACGGTCCGGGACATGGTCGTGGCGAGTGACGTCGTCGTCGACACCACGCCGGGCGGCGTCGGCGCGACCAACGCCGACCGCTACGCCGACCACGACACGCCGGCCATCTTCCAGGGCGGCGAGTCCGCCGACGTGGCCGAGGTCAGCTTCAACGCGCGGGCCAACTACGACACCGCCGTCGGTGCCGACACCGCCCGCGTGGTCTCCTGTAACACGACCGGTCTCTCGCGGCTGCTCGCACCGCTCCAGGCGGAGTACGGCGTCGAGAAGGCCCGCGTGACGCTCGTCCGTCGCGGCGGCGACCCCGGCCAGACCGGCCGCGGCCCGATCAACGACACGCTGCCCGACCCCGTCGGGATCCCCTCCCACCACGGGCCGGACGTTCAGCGGGTGTTCCCCGACCTCGCCATCGACACGATGGGGCTGAAGGTGCCGACGACGCAGATGCACACCCACTCGGTCAACGTCACGCTCGACTCCGACCCGACCGCCTGCGAGGTCCGGAACCTGCTGGCCGCCGAGTCCAGACTGTTTCTCATCCCCGAGACGCTCGGCATCGACGGCGTCGGCAAACTCAAGGAGTACACACGGGACGCGGGCCGACCCCGCGGGGACGTCTGGGAGAACTGCATCTGGGCCGAGTCCGTGACGGTTGAGGGCCGCGATCTGTATCTCTTCCAGGCCATCCACCAGGAGGCCGACGTGGTCCCCGAGAACATCGACGCCATCCGGGCGCTCTCCGAGCGGACTGCCAGCGCCGAGCAGAGCATCAGACGGACCGACGAGGCCCTCGGCGTGGGCGAAGGGCTCGTCCAGCACGAGTCCGAACCGACGCGGGCCGAAGGGACGGCGGACGACTAGTCGAACAGCCCGGCCACGTCGTCGTCTTTCCGGCGTTCCCGCTCGACGTGGTTCGAGAGGTGAGCGTAGACGAAGGGTCGGTTCTCGGCTTCCTGGACGAACGCGAACAGTTGGCCGACGAACCGGCCGTCCCCCTTCTCGTCCAGTTCTTTCTGCGCGTAGTCGACGGCATCCTCGACGACCGACCCGTCGTAGCCATCGGCCTTGGCGAGCACCTGGGCGGCGACGACCGACGCCTCGAAGTCGAGATCCCCGTAGCCGAGGTCCTCGCCCTCGTATGTCAGCGCCGGCGGGTCGTCCCAGTCCACCGCTTTCGGGTCCGTGGCCACCTGCGCGAGGAACGGGCGTATGTCGTCGAGATCCACGCCGTGATGGCCTGCGGGCAGCCCGTCGAGATACTCCCCGGCACTCTCGGCGAGTCCCTCGGCGCCCGACCAGTTCCCGTCGCTCCCGTGGTGAACCACGGCGGTGAACTGGATGAGCCCGTGGAGGAAGCGCTCGTCGTCGCCGCCGTCGAGGCCAAGCCAGTGGTCCTCCCAGGCGTCGTGAGCGGCGTGATAGCGGCCGGCGTTATAGACGGCAATGCCGGCCCGGAGGTGGGCGTCCATACCCGTCGGTAACGGGTACTCGCTGAAAAGGCCCTGCTCTCGGCGCTACTCCATGTAGCCCAGCTGCTGGAGCCGGTCCGCCACTTCCTCGCTGGTCCCCTCGCCGCGGGCGCCGATGTCGATGGGGGCGCGCTCGCCGACGTCGGGCGTCTCGCTATGGATTGGCAGCACTTCGCCGACCATGTCGGTGGGGATGTCGACGCCGTGGGCGGCCAGGATGGTCGGCGCCATGTCGGTGATGGAAATCCGGTCGATTTCGCCCTCGCTGGCGTAGTCGGGCCCGCTGGCGAGGAAGATGCCGTTGCGGGTGTTCTCGGCGGCCCAGCGGTCCGGCGCGGTCCGTACCTCGCCGCCGCCGATACCGTCGTTGACGTGGACGCCGTCGCGCATGTCCACGACGACCTCCGGGCCCTCGTCGACGTACTCGCCGCTGTACACCTCTTCGCCCCGGTAGACGCCGTCAAACACCTTCCCCTCGCCGTCCTCGACGGCCCGCAGGTCCTCGATGAGCCGGTCCCGGACCGACTCGGGCGTGCCGGGCATCAGGTAGATCGGGCCCTGGCCGCTGGCGACGGCCTGTGTCTTCGTGCGGTCGATGGCTTCCAGTTTGCGGGCGCGTTTGGCCCCCGCGCTCTGGGGGACCAGTTGCTGGATGGACTCGGGGACCGTCTTCGCCAACAGGTCGACGGCGCCGGCCTTCTTCGCGACCCCGAGGACGTTCTCGCGGGTCAGGCCGAGCGGCCGGAAGAAGTCCTCGACGGTCCGCTCGTGGGTCTGGTAGCCGTTCTCGGCGAGCCACTCGTTGATGTAAAACTCCGTCGTCGTCGGACCGCTCCCGTGGTCGGACATCAGGACGAGGTTGAGGTCGTCCGTTTCGGCGAGTTCGCCCAGCCACTCGTCGACAAGCTCCCAGGCGCGCTTGGTCGGCTCGTCGTCCCAGAAGAAGTGCTGGAGGACGTTCAGATAGAACAGCGTCACGTGGACGAACGCCAGGTCCTGTTCCTCCAGGAGGTGCAGCGCCACCTCGAAGCGACTGTCCATGGCGTCGAGGATGGCGTCGACTTCGGCGCCCCGTTCGTCGTTGCTCGACAGCAGCGGGTCCGGATGGACGCGGTAGTCGAACAGCTCCTCTAGCTCGTCTTCCAGCCCCTCGGGGGCGGCGTAGCCGCTGTCGATGGAGCGGTACTCCCCCTGGACGGCGTCGGGCCCGCCAGCGACGACGGGGCCGCCGACGTCCCGTGGCGGGTACATCGTCGGCATGTTGACGACGCCGGGGGGCTGGCCGTCCTCGGCCAGATAGTCCCACAGTTCGGCCGTCTTGAAGTCGCCGCCCTTGGCCACGTCGATGCGTTCGTTTGCCAGGTCGATATGCTCGAACCAGAACACGCCCAGCCCGCCAGGGTCCTTCCCGGCGGAGTAACACTTCCAGTTGGGGAAGGTCACGGGCGGGAGACAGCTCTCCGTCTCGGCCCACGTGTGGTCGGCCCGTAGCTCGGCCAGGTTCGGCAGGTCGCCGGCCGCTATCCACGGGTCCAGCAGCCGCCAGCTTGCGCCGTCGAGCCCGACGACGAACGTCCGCGTCATACCTCAAGTCCCCGCGAGCGCGCCAATAGGTCTTTCCGTCTCGTCACGGCGACCGGCGGTATGACACAATGCATATATACGGCTGCCGAATACCGGGCAAACAGTGCGTACCGTCGCCGTCGTTCCCGCGTACAACGAAGCCGAGACCATCGGGCCGGTCATCGACGAGACCGGTGCGTACGTCGACCGGATCGTCGTCGTCGACGACGGATCGTCCGACGGCACCGCCGCCATCGCTCGCGACCACGGCGCCGCCGTCGTCGAGCACGTCTTCAACACGGGCGTCGGCGGCGCAGTGAGAACCGGCTACCAGTACGCTATCAAACACGACTACGACTGGGTCGTCCAGGTCGACGCGGACGGCCAGCACGATCCGGCGAAGATTCCGGAACTCATGGACGTGGCGACCGATGGCCACGACATGGTCATCGCCAGCCGCTACCTGAACGAGAGCTACCAGGACTACTCGGCGACCCGCAACGTCGGCATCCAGTTTTTCACCCGGCTGGTCAACGCGCTCGGCGACATCGAGATCACGGACGTGACCAGCGGCTTCCGGGTCTATCGAGTGTCGATGCTCGCCGAGATACTCCACCGCGGTGACAAACACTGGGCCATCGAACAGACGCTGGAGGCCGCCAAGGGCGGCTACCGCATCGCCGAGGTGTCCACGGAGATGCCCACCCGCGAGGCGGGAGAGTCCCAGTTCACGTTCGACACCTTCGCGCTGTACCCGGTTCGGATGACCGACACCATCCTCCGCGTCCTGCTCTTTCGCTAACTATGGTCGAGTACACCCTCGTCAACCTCATCTCGCTGGTCGTCGGCATCGCCTTCCTCGTCAACGGCTACATGCTGGTCAAACAGGGCCGCGAGGCCATCGCCCTGTTCGTCGTTTCGCTGGCCATCGGCGGGGGGCTCATCTTCGTCGCCGTCTTCCCCAACGTCTTCCAGGTGGTCGCGACCGTCCTGGGGCTGGAACTGAAGGCCCGTGCTATCCTCGTCATCTCGAATCTCACCCTCTTCATCGTCGCCACTTACCTGTTCAACCGCATCGGGAAACTGTACGACCGCCTCTCGCGGCTCAACGAGGAGGTCAGCCTGCTGCGTAGCGAGGTCGAGGAACTCCGCGATGAGTGACACTGCCGGCCGTACCGTCGGGAGTGTCTTCGACGCCGTCGAAGACCGCACCGACACGTCCGGGGGGCGGTGTGGTCCGGCGGTCCTCTCTATCGACGTCGAACTGTTCGACCAGACGCCCGCCTACCGCTCGGCCGCCGGCACCACGGACCAGCAGGGTATCGGGCTCGACGGGCTGGCGTGGTTCCGTGAGACCCTTCGCGACCGCGGCGCGAACACGACCTGTTTCGTCGTCTCATCGCTCGCCGACCCCTACCCCGACGCCATCGGGTCGCTGGCCGACGCGGGCTTCGAAATCGCCTCCCACACCCGTTCGCACGAACTCCTCTCGGAGCTTTCCGCCGACCGGCGCCGCGGGGAACTGCGTGACTCGCGCGAACGGCTCGAATCGCTCACCGGCCAGTCCGTCACCGGCTTCCGGGCACCGGCGTTCGACATCACTGACGACCACTTCGCCCTGCTCGCCGAGACGGGCTATGGCTACGACTCCAGTGTCATCGCCAGCCGCGCCATCCCGGGCTGGTACGGCGGCGAGTACGACCTCGAAACGCCCGCGCGGGCGACGGCCATCGACCCCGATGCACCCGCCGATGTCGCCGAACTACCCGCGAGCGTGATGCCCGGTCTCCGACTCCCGCTAACGGGGACGTGGCTGCGCTTCTTCGGGCCCCGGTACACCGCCCTCGGGATGCGCCTGCTCGCCCGACGAGGTATCGCTCCCGTCCTCTACGTCCATCCGTGGGAACTCGTGGGGCTCCCGAACGTCGAGGGCGTCCCCTCGCGCGTCTACTACCACACCGGCGAGTGGATGCGCGAGGCCGTCGAGTACATCCTCGACCAGCCCTTCGACTTCGTCACCGCCCGGTCGGTCATCGAGGCGTCGCTCCCCGACTGGGCCCCAGCGACCGCCGCTGTGGACGGCCATCGGGAGACGTGACGTGACGACGAGCCGGCGCGATATCGCGATTTCGGTGCTGCAGTACGGCGTCGGCATCGCCGCGCTCGCCTTCCTCCTCTCGCAGGTCGATGTCGGGACGGTGTCCGCCCGGCTCCGGGCGACCGACCCCGCCGTCCTCGTCGCCGTGGTTCTGGTCACCGTCGGTGGCGTCCTCGCCCGCTTCGACACGTGGCGAGCCGTCGTCGCGCCCTTCGCACGGATTCGCCTGCTCACCGCCGGCCGCGTCGACCTGGCGGTGAACTTCGTTAACCAGTTGCTCCCCTCGCGGCTCTCCGGTCGGCTCGCCGCCCCCTTCGTCCTGAAGGCCGAAACCGGCATCGACTACGGCGACGCGACCGCCGCCGCGGGTGCCCACACCGGCATCTACGCCGTCTGCTACAGCGTCGTCTCGGCCGCCGGCCTCGTCGCCGTCGCCGGGCGGGTCTCCACCGGGCTCCTGGTCCTGCTGGCGCTGTCGACGGCGCTGTATCTCGTCGCGGGTCTCGTCGTCCTGCTGGCCGGGATGAACCTCACCGTACTGGACCGGCTGGTCGGGTTCCTGGCCGCGCTGGCCGAACCCGTGCCACGGGTCGGCCCCGCGCTCGCCGACCGAATCCGTGCTGTCCCGAACATCACCGAGAGCTCCGCCGACGCGTTCGGCCGCATCTCGACGGACCCGCGCATCTGGCTTCGCTACGCCGTCGGCTGGGCCGGGGCCCTCGTCGTCGCCCCCGGCGCCCGCGTCTGGCTGCTGTTGCTCTCCTTTGGTGCGACGGTGGACCCCCTCCTGCTCCCCCTCTATCTGGTGACGGCATACAGCATCACGCTGCTCCCGCTCACGCCCGGCGGCATCGGCGTCACGGAGGCGACCGCGACCGCCGTCTTCGTCGGGCTGGGCGTTCCGGAAGCGGCCGTCATCCCCGTCATCTTCCTCGACCGCTTCCTCGGCGTCTATCTGCCCGCCCTCGTCGGCTGGTACCCCACGCTCGACACGGACTTGTCTGTACTTTGAGGTGTGGAGACACCGTCCCGGCAGTGACGGGTGCCAACGAGTCCCGCTAGTAATCCCTACTACCGTCGTTGGTGGTGCCAGAACACTTTGCTAGCGGGCGTCCTGGTTTGCAGCCATATCACCCCCCACTGCTTGGGCAAAGACCTATCGACCCGGGCTCTCACCATCCGGTATGGCCGAGGACGAAGACGACGACCTCGAAACCATCGTCGGTGGCGCGGTCACGATGCTCGTCTTCACCGTCGCCTTCGGACTCATGTTCGTGGGTGTCCCCTACTTCTGGGTCGCCTTTCCCGTCGGCTTCGGCGGGCTACTCCCGATGGCCCTGGGTGCGACGCGGCTCTACCGCCGTCGACGGGAATCGGAACAGTGGCCCACTGATGAGGACGACGACGCGCTGGCGGCGCTGCGGGAGCGCGGGGCTGGTACAGGGCTCGCTGCGCCGGAGAACGAGCGTGTACTGGTTGGCACGAAGCTCCTGTTCGTCGGCGAACTGGTCGGTCTGGGGGACGACGCCGTAGCGCAGCAGTTCCGTGTAGTCACCCGGGGTCGCCCGCCGGGGAACGGAATTCGGCGGCCGCTCGCCGAACTCGGCGACGATTTCATAATCCGTCTCCTCCTCGACCAGCGAGCGAACGTAGTTGCGCTGTCGTTCCCCGTTGCGGTAGTAGGTTCCCTGCTTCAGATACAGGAGGTCGCGGTAACCAAGCTGGATGTACTCGGGACAGGGGTTGGTCTCCGCGCGGGTCTCGAACCGGTGGTTGATATCCATCCCGTGGGGCACCGCGATGTCTTGGAGGTTCACACGGTACACCTCGACCGTCTCGTTCCCGTCGGCGTTCTCGGCCAGCCACCGGTCGGCGTCGTCGCGGGGCATCGAGGCGAAGCCGACCGTCCCCATGCCGGCGTAGATGGCTGTCGTGACCAGCAGGAGCGCCATCACTGGGCGGGCTATGGCTGGCGTTGCCCCGTGTAAGTCCGTCAACGCGTTCGCCAGCAATAACGCCACCAGCGGGAACGTCGGGAGGAGGTGATGGACCCGGAAGTCGTGCCACTGGGAGAACATCACCAGATAGACGGCGAGCACGACGAGTGTGAGGGCGATACCGTAGCGGCTCTCGCGGCGCTTGCGCAGGCCCGCGATGCTGCCAAGGACGCCGGCGACCGACGCGAAAAACAGCGGCAGCCCCATCCCGCTGACGTAGCCCCGGAGGAACCACCACGTGATGGGGGCATCCGGACCCGTAGGGTGGCTCATCCGCGAGGCCGAGCCGCCGAACACTCGCTCCACGAACTGATCGACACCGCCGACGAGGAACGTGGGGAAGCCGAGCAGTATCGTCACTAGCCCCGTCGTCGCGCCGATGGCGAGCAGCCGCGGGGCGAGCAGCGTCCCCAGGGTGTCGTCGGCCTTCAGCGCCCGGAGGACGTGGGCGACGCCGACCGCGAGGATGACCGGCGCGGCGGTGAGTTTGAACGCGATGGCGGCCCCGCCACAGGCCGCGCCGACGTAGAAGGGGAGTCGTTCGCCGCTGTGGACGTAGACGTACAGGAAGTTCAGCGCGAGCAGGACGAAAAACAGCGCCGGCATGTCCTCGCCGCCCTCGTGGGCGATGGTGAGAAAGCCGAAGGTCAGCGTGAGGATGGTCGCGGCCAGCCGGCCGGTCGGCCGGTCGACGGCGGCGGTGCCCAGCCGGTAGGTCAGGTACACACAGCCCACGGCGAAGACAGCGTTGAACAGCCGCACGAGCGACACGCTCCAGGTCCAGACCCATTCGGGCGTGCCGGCCCAGAGGTTGTAGTAGCCAAACGCCGGGTTGGGGTAGCCGACCGACGTGAAAACCTCCCCGCGGCCGGTCACCAGCGCGACGACGACGACCGGGAGCAGGGCCAGGGCGAACAGGTACAGCGTCGCGCCGAAGGGGACGCGGCTCCACTCCACCCCGTTCCGTAGCGACTCGATACTCGGGTCGGCGAGTACCCGGCCGATGGGGACCATCGCGTCTATCAGGCGGTCCTTCTCGTCCCGCGTCGCGAAGTTCGGGACGCGGTGGAAAAACCAGAAACTCGCGAGCAAGGCTGCAGCGACCATGATGTATGGAAGGAACGGGTCGGCGCGGAAGTCCTCGCGGACCTGCGACCGCACCCGGTCGAACGGCGCCCGCCCGGGACCGAACATACTCCGATAAATCCTCAGGGACGACAAAAGTCGTCTGGTCTCGGTCGGACATCCGTCCGAAGCCGTCGTATGGCCGATAGACGCGGTACCCGGGCCGATGCGGTCTGAGAGTTATACTTTTGTAGCAGGTGAAGTATGAATAACCATGAAGAAACTGGTCAACGACCCCGAGGACGTAGTCGACGAGATGCTCGACGGACTGGTGGCCGAACGGCCGGGTTCGTTACGACGGGTCCCGGACTCGAACATCCTCGTCAGGCAGGACGCGCCGGTCGAGGGGAAAGTCGCCGTGACGAGCGGCGGCGGCAGCGGTCACGAACCCGCCTTTGCCGGCTACATCGGCGAGGGGTTCCTCGACGGCGCCGCTTCGGGGGAAGTGTTCACCTCGCCCACGCCTGACATGTTCGAGACGCTGGTCCGGTCGGTCGACGCCGGCGAGGGCGTCGTCGTCATCATCAACAACTACGACGGCGACATCATGAACCTCGAGACGGCGGTCGAGATGCTAGAGACGGAGGGGGACATCGACATCGAGACGGTCATCGTAAACGACGACGTCGCGGTCGAGGACTCCGAGTTCACGACGGGCCGACGCGGGGTCGCTGGCGCGACGTTCGCCCTCAAGATCGCCAGCGCGAAAGCGACACAGGGGGCCGACCTGGAGACGGTCGCCGAGACGGCCCGGGCGGCCATCGACCGCATCGGCACCATGAGCATGGCGTTGACGCCCTGTGTAACCCCCGAGAAAGGTGACCCCACGTTCGCCCTCGGCGAGGACGAGATGGAGATCGGCATCGGCCTCCACGGCGAACCGGGCGTCGAACGCACCGAACTCGCGTCGGCGGACGGGATAACCGACCGGCTCCTCGACGGCGTGCTGGACGACCTGGACCCCTCCGGCGAAGTCGCGACCATCGTCAACGGGACGGGCGGCACGCCGCTGATGGAGCTGTACGTCGTCAATAGGCGGCTCCGGGAGCGCCTCAACGACGCCGGCCTCGACCACTGGCGAGCGTGGGTCGGCGAGTACATGAGTTCCCTGGACATGTGTGGGTGCTCGGTAACGGTGATGGATGTCGACGAGGAGCTGAAGGAGCTGCTCGCTGCCCCGGCCGACTCCCCCGGCATGACCGTCGTCGAGTGAGACGGCTTACCGTAGCGATTCATCGGTAGCGCAGGCCACAGGTCGTCGCTCTCAGAACAGAACTCACGACGACTCCCGATACGTTATGCCGGTCGTGCCGTCCGGAACCCGACTGTCGACGTATGCAAACGAAACGCGTGTCGCGGTGTCGGCGTCAGCTACGGTGCCTCTGACTCGTCGACCCAGGCGGGTTTGGTGAGGGTAATGTCGCCGTATTCGGCCGACATTTCACCGCCGTAAGTCCCGTCCTGGGTCTCGATCTCGATGGTTGCCGAGTGAATCTGTCCCTCGGAACTGATGACCATCTCCCCATCTACTGACTGCACCTCGCTCTGCTCGAATCCGTAGTTTATACCCTGGCCGGTGTTCAGCCCGGTCTCGTTGAGCGAATCGCTCTCGTACACGGTCGCCTGCTCTCCGTCGACTGTGGTGGTGCCGGTCTGCTCCCACTCGACGACACCGACGTAGAAGAGGGCCCCGCCGGCGGTGAAACTACCCGAGATGCCAATGCCGGCCCCAATGAAACTATCCGGTCCACCGTACTGCACGTCCCCGGTCGTGCCGTTCCGAACGGCGACGTAGTCCTCAGTGGTGTACAACTCCGAGGTCGTCCCCGACTCGTCGGTGTACTCGGTGAGTTTACGATCGTTCGACGTATCGTTTCGGATCAGCGCGCTGGACTGTTGGCTGCCGTTGTACCACGTCCCGTCGATTTCCGTGGCACTCGAGAACGTATTATCATCGCTTACCGCCGACCGCGGTGTGATATCGCTCAACGTTGAGTTACCATTACCCGTGCCGGTCGCCGTTGCGTTCATCTCCGAGTCCTCGGTCGGCGATGCAGCCCCGCCGCCGCCCCCGCTACAGCCGGCGAGTAGTATCATCGCCGCGACCAGTACGACTGTTAGTTTTCGCATAAAACCGTAGTTACAATGAACTGGTAAATAATTTGGGGCCATTTTGGGTAGAAATACATCTGCGACTGACACCCGTTTTCTTATCGCGCCGCTCCGCGGACGTGACACTCGCGGTCAGTGTTCCACACGAGCGAAGCGAACGTGGAGCACGTCCGGAGGTGAACGAAGTGACCGTCCAGCGAGATTTGAACTGCTGATAGACGGTCGCGCTGCGACTATCGTGCTCACATCTCCGCACGGAGTTTCCTGCAGCATAGACTCCTCGCTACGCTCGTCGTGTTGTGCTGCAGAGAAACGTCCGGACGGAGTTCCACGCGAGCGAAGCGAGCGTGGAGCACGTCCGTACGTGAACGAAGTGAACGTCCGGACGGAGATTTGAACTCCGGTCCCTGGCTCCGCAAGCCAAGAGGATAGTCCACTACCCTACCCGGACTCATGTTGAGTGAGGGTGGTCGGTATGAAAAGGATGACGGTTCGACCCCCACCACGCGGAGGGTGCTCACATCACGTTCAAAGTCGCGTTTGACCCATCAAAAGGCCCTTTCTCTCGGGGGGTACACCACTGAGCATGGACAGACGAGCCCTCCTCGGGACCATCTGTACGGGTAGTATCATCGCGCTCACGGGCTGTCTCGGCAGCGATGTCGGGACACCCACCGGAAACCGGACTGCCAGCGCCACGCCGACACCGGCGCCGACGCCGGCATTGACCGACTCCGAGTTCGAGGTCACCTCGACACAGGGCGGCACGGAGACGGACAGCGCGACCGTTGCCGTCAACGGGCACAACGTCGTCGTCGAAGGAACCACCTGGGGGCGTAACGGCTGTCGGACCGCCGAACTCGACAGCGTCAACTACGACGGCGACACGCTGACCGTCGCCGTCGCGACGACGCGGCGGGACGACGCCGGCGACGCGTGTACACAGGGCATCGTCGAACTATCGTACCGGGCGACAGTCGAGTTCGAGAACGGGCTCCCGGGTACCGTCGTCGTCACGCACGACCACGGCGACGGGCCGGAGACGGTCGTGACTACCTCGCCGTAGCGACCGGACGTTTATATCCGGAGCCGCACCCATCCGACAGTATGGCGAGTTCGGCGACGGAATCGAGAGACGGCAGCGGGTCGCTCGGGCAACGACAACGCTTAAGCGCGCCCCAGACATGGCTTCCATAGATAGATGGGTTCGATAGCAGATATCTACGCGGATCTCGAAACCGACGTCCCGGAGGAGGAGTTCCGCGAGGCCGTCGAGGAGAAAGTCGAACAGATGGGTGGCCTCGCCGACGAGGAGACCGCGGCGATGTTGCTGGCCCACGAACTGAACGAGGGGGAAGTCGACACCATCGCGGACATCGAACCGGGGATGGACGAGGTGAAGTTCGTCGCGAAGGTGATGGCCATCGGCGACCTAAAGACGTTCGAACGGGACGGCGAGGACGAGGACGGGCGCGTCATCAACGTCGAGGCCGCCGACGAGACCGCGAGCATCCGACTGGCCTTCTGGGACGGCCAGGCCGTCGACATCAACGACGGGATGCTCTCCGTGGGCGACGTGCTCCGCGTGAAGGGCCGCCCGAAGGACGGCTACAACGGGCTGGAGGTCTCGGTCGACAAGGCCGAACGGGACGACGACGCCACCGTCGACGTCGAACCGGGCGGCGGCTCGACCATCGACGCGCTGACGATGGGCCAGTCCGACGTGACCCTGCGCGGGCTGGTGCTCGACACCGACAGCGTCCGCACGTTCGACCGCGACGACGGCAGCGAGGGGAAGGTGTCGAACCTGGCGCTGGGCGACGAAACCGGCCGCGTGCGCGTGACGATGTGGGACGACCGGGCCGACCGCGCGACCGAAATCGAGTCCGGTACCGCCGTCGAGGTCGTCGACGGCTACGTCCGCGAACGCGACGGGTCGCTGGAACTGCACGTCGGCGACGACGGCGCCGTCGACGAAATCGAGGAGTCCGTCGACTTCCAGCCCGACGCAGACCCCATCGAGGGCGTCGAACTGGAACAGACTGTCGACATCGCCGGCGTCGTCCGCTCGGCCGACCCCGTCCGCACGTTCGACCGCGACGACGGCAGCGAGGGCCAGGTCCGGAACGTCCGAATTCAGGACGCGACCGGCGACATCCGCGTGGCGCTGTGGGGCGACAAAGCGGACAAGGATATCCAGCCCGGCGACGAGGTGCTGGCCGCCGACGTGGAGATACAGGACGGCTGGCAGGACGACCTGGAGGCCTCGGCGAGCTGGAGCTCCACCGTCGTCGTGCTTGACGACGAGGCGGGCGTTGCGCCCACGCCCGAGGAACAGGCCGACGACCAGCACGCCGGGCTGTCCTCCTTCGGTGACGGCGACAGCGGGAGCGAGTCCGCGGCCGCCACCGGCACCGACGGCGGGTCGACGACCGAGAGTACGGGCGGCGCACAGGCCGCCGAGCAGGTCGAGTTCACGGGGACTGTGGTCCAGACCGGCGACCCCGTCGTGCTGGACGACGGCGAGCAGACGATGAGCGTCGAGACGGGCGAACGCGTCCAGCTCGGGCAGGAAGTCACCGTCCGCGGGATCGCCGAGGACGGCCGACTGGACGCCGACGACGTGTTCTGACCGGAAACGACGCTACGGAAACGCTTAAGACCGCAACACTCCCGCTTGTGGGTATGAGCGTCGAGCTTCCGTTCGCGCCCGTCGACGCGGTCATCCGGCGGAACGCGGACGGGTTGCGGGTGAGCGCCGGCGCGGCAGAGGAACTGGCACGGAGAATCCAGGACCGGGGCGCCACGCTCGCCACGACGGCCGCGGAGGTGGCGACGGGAGACGGCCGCAAGACGCTGATGCCGTCCGATTTCGGCGTCGAACACGTCCCCGACAAGGACGGGCTGGAGCTTCCGGTCGCCCCGGTCGACCGCATCGCCCGCCTCGACATCGACGACGACTACCGGGTCGCGATGGACGCCCGGGTTACACTCGCCGACATCCTCGAATCGTTCGCAGACGACGTCGCTGCCGCCGCGGCCGACCTCGCCCGCCACGCCGACCGGCGGACGGTGAAGGCAGCAGATGTCGAGACGTACTTCGAACTCGCCCAGTACTACTGAATGAACTTCGGCTACCGCGAGGTCTGTCTCGACCACGACACCGGCGAGCGCCACCCCGAGAGCCCCGACCGACTCCGGGCGGTGCGACGCGCCCTGAAAGAGTGTCACGGCGTCGACTACGTCGCCGCCAACGACGCCGACCTCGACCTGGTCCGTGCAGTCCACGACGCCGACTACATCGAGGAGTTCCGGGAGTACTGCGCCGAGGGCGGCGGCCACTGGGACGCCGACACGGTCGCCGTCGAGGCGACGTTGGACGCCGCGCTCGCCGCGGCGGGCTGTGCGGTCTGGGCCTCCGAGAGCGCCGGCACCGACGTCCGGAAGCGGCAGACTCCCTTCGCGCTCGGCCGGCCGCCAGGCCACCACGCCGTCGGCGACGACGCGATGGGCTTTTGTTTCATCAACAACGCCGGCGTGGCCGCACAGGCCGCCCTCGACGACGGGGCCGACAGCGTCGCCATCTTCGACTGGGACGTCCACCACGGCAACGGCACGCAGGACATCTTTTACGACCGCGGCGACGTGTTCTATGCCTCCATCCACGAGGACGGCCTCTTTCCCGGCACCGGTGAAATCGACGAGACCGGCGCCGGCGACGGGACGGGGACCAACGTCAACGTCGTCTACCAGCCCGGCGCCGACACCGCCGACTACCTCGCGGCCATCGACGAGGTCATCGCGCCCGAAATCGCCGACTTCGACCCGGACCTCCTGTTGGTCAGTGCCGGCTTCGACGCCCATGAACACGACCCTATCTCGCGGATGCAGGTGAGCACCGAGGGGTACGGCGTGATGACCGAGCGGATGGTCGACCTCGCCGACGACTGCGACGCCGGTCTGGGGTTCGTGCTGGAGGGCGGCTACGGGCTGGACACCCTATCGGACTCCATCAGGACGGTCCACGAAGTGTTCGACGGCTACCAGCCGGTCGCCCCCGAGGACGACGTGAGCGAGGCGGCCCGCGAGGTGCTCGACGAAGTCGAGGCTCAGGGGCTCGGCTCGAAGTAGTCCGCGAGTTCGACTCCGAACTCGTCGGCGAGTGCTGCGATATCCCCCCCGACCAGTAGCTCGTACCCCTCTTGGAGTGCCGACTCGACCTGTGGGCCGAGTCGGACGTCGAGCAGGGCGTCGCTGTCGAGAAACGCCGCTGCCGTCCGGAACTCTCTGGGGCGCTCGACCACGTAGCGGTCCCCCTCGATGTACGGTCCCGCCACGTCGGGGTCGTCGGCGTAGGTCTCGTAGAAGCCGGTCGCGTGGTCGCGTACGTGGACCGGCGGTCCCTCGTGGCGCTCGACGGCCGGCCGCTCGGCGACACTCAGTTCGACCAGCAGGACGGCGTGGCCGGCGTCGCCGGCCGTCTCGCTATCGCCTCCCGTCTCCCCGTCCGCCGCGAACGCCCGCGACCGGAACACGTCGAATCCACGGCGGTCGAGCTCCTCGGTCAGCCCCGCCAGCGACTTCCGGAGCTGGGGCCAGAGCTGGTCTTCGACCACGTCGGGCCTGGCAAAGCGCACGGTGACCGGAGTCGTCGCACGACGCTCGACGGCGGCGGTGACGCGCTCGGCGTCGTAGGCCGCCGGCTCGCTCGGCTCGAACAGCGACTCGCGTGGCTCGTCCACCAGTTCGCGGGCGCAGTGTTGCAGACGGGCGATGTTCGCGGCCGAACACACCGCCGCGACGTTGCGTTCGGGGTCCGTGGGGTCGACCACGACGAGCGGGTCGTCGAACTCGGTGGTGCCGTGGTCCTCTAGGTCGAAGGTGGCTGGCGGGTGCCAGCCGGCCGCCGCCTCGACGAACGCCCGGAAGCCGCCGTACTCGACCGTCAACAGCTCCGTCAGGTAGCCCGAGAACCCCTGCGTCCGGAGGTCGCTCCCGTAGACGCCGATACCCTTCAGGAACTGCTTGGTGACCCGGACCTCGCCGGCGAGGGTGTCGTCCAGCCGCGACTTGAGATACCGCGTGTGGAACGGCGTCCGGTCGACGGCCGACTGGATAGCCGTCGCGTCCGCGACGGCGTAACACGGGACGAGGTCGACGGCGTACCCGTCCATCTCCCCGACGATGTAGGGGTGCTCGGCGTACTCCTCGTGGCCGTCGGGCAGGACGGCGTGGCCGACTTCCAGCCCGTACGTCTCCAGCTCGGCCCGATCCAGTTCGGGCGGGAAGGCAACGAAGACGTCCACGTCGCGGTCCCCCGCCGTCCACGTTCCCCGCGCCGTGGAGCCGACCTGTACCACCTCGGCCTCGACCGGGAGGGTCGCCACTGCGTCGCGTGCCCGCTCCATCACCGCCGCCGCGGCCCGCTGTAATCGCTCGCGCTCGTCGTCGTCCGGCGAAACCCGCTCGCGGACCTGCGAGACGACGGCGTCGAACTCGTCACTCATTGTCCTGACTTCTCCGAGAGTGCGTGAAAGCGTGTCGATGGCGACCGGAAGCGAAAGCCATAATTACTAACTCGGATTACTGGCGGATGCGAGCCGCCGTAGCTCAGTTGGTAGAGCACCTGGTTGTTACCCAGGTTGTCCCAGGTTCGAGCCCTGGCGGTGGCGTCATTTCCTGCAGAAGTCACAGACCGCGAGATGGTTCTCGCGAAGATGTCTATTATCTGACGCGTAACGAGTCGGCAGGAGCACTTCAGATGAATTTAAAAGGGTTTGAGCACGCAGTTCACTCTTGACTTCGGACTCAAACGGATACAACTGTCCGAGAGTGATCCGATAAGCTAAAGAGTCAGACCCAAAAATTGGCCGACGAGGGCCCTTAGCTTAGTCTGGTTAAAGCGATCGGCTCATATCGTCTACGGTTCCCACCGTCGGCGTGGGACACCGATTGAGCGCTGGTTCAAATCCGGCAGGGCCCATCCAGAATCTGCATGGTTCGCGGCCGACGTTTTCGGTGTTACGACGGTCTGTATCGGCTAATTTCTGATTTCGGCCAGTGATTGGAATTTTGGCCCGCGTGTGACCCAATCAGCAGCTGGTTTGGGGTGGTTGCCGTCATCCGATTTCCAATCGCTGTCGGATAGAACTCCGGTAACATATTCTGGTATCGGCGGTTCGCACAACAGTTCCTCAAGCGATTTGTTTCGGACCTATCGGTGATGATTCAGTTGATCAGTAGGTCCGCCAACTGATCAGTAGATAGCGTGCCTTTGCCGTAATATGACTTTGTCGACCCCGGTGGATGTGGGGGGTATTGCAGGTCGACCGAATCGCAGCCTTCAATCCCCACGTATAAACTCCTGCACGGGGGATTTAGGAACGGGTTTCAGACGAACCCTTGTGGGGTTGAAGTAGACGTGTCCGATGGGTCCCGAAGAAACAGCGGCGGTTTCAGACGAACCCTTGTGGGGTTGAAGTCTTCAACACGCTGGACTGGCCGAGAGGATGCACGGGTTTCAGACGAACCCTTGTGGGGTTGAAGTTCTCTCAGGCAGTGGAAGAATCCCAGTTCGAACAGGTTTCAGACGAACCCTTGTGGGGTTGAAGTTGACGAGGAGGACAGATTCGACTCTGAAATCGCAGGTTTCAGACGAACCCTTGTGGGGTTGAAGTGAGCTGAAGCTCAACACGGAGAACCAGTCGCCGGTTTCAGACGAACCCTTGTGGGGTTGAAGTGGCATGGTGGCGGTCGAGCGGGGGGAGCATTGGGAGTTTCAGACGAACCCTTGTGGGGTTGAAGTGCTCGTGTCCAGAATATAGCCGAGACAGTCACAGAGGGTTTCAGACGAACCCTTGTGGGGTTGAAGTCTCGGCGGGCTAATCGGCCTGGAGGGTGTCGTCAGTTTCAGACGAACCCTTGTGGGGTTGAAGTGCGGCATCGTGCTTTGGTGGGACGGGGCGGGTGGTTTCAGACGAACCCTTGTGGGGTTGAAGTCCATATCATCTCAACGGAATCAATGGAAGCACTGGTTTCAGACGAACCCTTGTGGGGTTGAAGTCAGGATGGCCGCCGCGGTCTGGTCGGCTGGGCCGGTTTCAGACGAACCCTTGTGGGGTTGAAGTATCAACAGCGTCATCCAGCGGTTCCTGGACCTGTAGTTTCAGACGAACCCTTGTGGGGTTGAAGTCCT
>PXQZ01000100.1 GCA_003021755.1 Halobacteriales archaeon QH_8_67_36
ACGAGCTAGAAGAGGTCGAACATCGCCGCGATGGCGCCGATGATGAACAGGTAGGGGAGACCGGAGCTGATGCCCATGAGGATCGCGACGATACCGACGCCGCCCAGTGCGACGGCGCCAGTGCGCTTGTAGTGAGTCACGTTGTCCCTGATGACGGGGGTGGCGGCGCCGCCGAGATACAGCGAGAAGGTGGCAAAGAGCGCGCCCTGGTCCTGGTTGCCACTGCGGAAGACGAGCACCGTCAGCGCGCCCGTGACGATGGCGCCGAACGCGAAGAGGGCTCGCTCGGTATCGATAGCAGCGATGCGTGAGACGATATCCATGCATAGCAGTGTGTGACCGCCCGTGTAGTAGCCTCCGGTCGTCGCCGATTCAAAGCTCCGCGAGCAGTTCCCGGGTGGACTGTCGGACGGCGTCGTCGCTGGACTGCGCTGGCTGCCAGCCCAGCCCGGACAGCTTCTCGATGGAGAGTCGCATCCGGGGGACGTCGCCGGTCCAGCCCCGGTCGCCACCGGTGTGTTCGTACGAGGGGTCAAGCCCCATCTCGTCGGCGACGATGTCGGCGATGCGGTCGACCGATGTCGTCGTCCGTGTCCCGAGATTGAACACGTTGTGGTCGCCATCGGCGTGTTCGACGGCGTAGGCCATCGCGTCGACGCACTCGGAGACGTGCATGTAGGACTTCTCCTGGCGGCCGTCGCCCAGAACCGTCAGCGAGTCGGGGTCATCGCGGAGCTTCTCGATGAAATCGGGGATGACCGCGCCGCGCAGACGCGGGCCGACGATGTTGGCGAAGCGGAACACCCACGACTGCAGGTCATGGCTGTGAGCGTACGTCGAGACGAGCGACTCCTCGGCGAGTTTGGTCGCGCCGTAGACGCTGATGGGTTCCAGCGGCGCGTAGTCCTCCGGCGTGGGTCGTGGGGCCTCGCCGTACACCGTCGAGGAGGAGGTGAAGACGAGCTTCTCGACGCCGACCGCGTCCATCCGTTCGAGGACGTTGTACGTTATCTCGCTGTTGTCGTCGAACTGCTTGCGGGGCGTGTCCGTATCGACGAGCTTCGAGGCGGCCAGGTGGACGACGAGGTCCGTTTCGGGGGTGATGGCGTCGGTCACGACCGCCTCGTCAGTGAGGTCGCCGCCGAGGAAGTCGGCGTCGTCGTTGACCCACTCGCGCCGCCCGTTGGAGCCGTCGTCGACGACCAGTACCTCGTTGTCAGCGACGAGTCGGTCGACCAGATGGGTGCCGATGAAGCCGGCGCCACCGGTGACGACGATTCGCTTGTCCTGCAGGCTCATAGCGCAACTGTCGCGCGGCGCTCAAAAGCCGTTGCGATACCGGGAGGACAACGCCGTTAAATACTGTCACCCGCCAGCCTACGGTATGAAACGGTTCAGCCGCCGGACGGTCATTGCGGGGGGTGGCGCAGTCACGACGGCCGGCTATCTCTCCGGCAGGGAGTCGACCCCGTCGCCCGACGTCGGCACCATCGCCGAGTCGACCACGCCGGGCTTCCAGCAGCCGTTGCCGGTGCCCGTGGCCGGCGATCCCGACGTGACCGTCGCCGTCTACGAGTCAGTGAGCGACGCCATCGACTCGGCGAGGACAGGATGAGAGACGCCCCCGAAGTGACGGTGCTCCGCCTGGGCCACCGTCCGGGCCGCGACGAGCGCATCACCACACACGTGGGGCTGACTGCGCGGGCACTGGGGGCCGACCGGGTGGTGCTGGCCGGGGCCGCGAGCAGCCGTGCGGACACCGTCGTCGACATCACGGACCGCTTCGGCGGCCCGTTCGACGTCGAGACCACCGACGAACCGAAGCGACGAATACGCGACTTTGCAGGCACCGTCGTCCACCTGACGATGTACGGTGAACCGATTCAGGACGTGGTAGAGGGTGTCCGGGAGGCTCACGAGACCAGCCCGCTGCTGGTCGTCGTCGGCGCCGGGAAGGTCCCTTTCGAGGTGTACGAACGGGCCGACTACAACGTCGGCGTGACGAACCAGCCACACTCCGAAATCGCCTCGCTTGCGGTCCTTCTCGACCGGCTCTACGAGGGCGCGGAACTGGACCGCGAGTGGGAGGACCCCGACCAGGTGGTCATCCCGACGGAAACCGGCAAGAAAGTCATCGACCCGGAGGACGCCGAGGATGCGGAGTAAACCGACTGCCGTCCCGACGAGCCCGTAGATGTCCTTGCTCGATTTCCTTTCGTCGTCACGACTCGTCCCCGTCCTCGGGACCATCTATCTCGTCTATCTGGCCAGTCAGCCGCCGCCGGCCCGCTGGGTCGGGCTGGGCTGTCTCGCCGTCATCACTCCACTCGCTGTCGGCTGGTTGCTGGGCCGCTTTGCCGGCGTCGGCCCCTGGGCGGAGTAGCGGATGGGTGAGAGGGCTCTGAACGGTGCGACCCGATGGTGAGCAGACGCGAAGCGTCTGCGAGCCACGGGGCGGACCGTAGGTCCGACCCGGAGGTTTTAACCACGTGACTCTCCGAGACAACGATAATGGCTTTTGAGGACCTGTTGGAGGACCCCGTCATACAGAAGTACCTCCACGAGTTGGTCGGACCGAAAGGGATGCCGGTCGCCGCCGCGCCGCCGGACGGCGAAGTGACCGACGAGGAGCTGGCCGAGGAGCTAGGTCTCGAACTGAACGACGTTCGGCGCGCGCTCTTTATTCTCTACGAGAACGACCTGGCGGCCTACCGCCGGCTCCGGGACGAGGACTCCGGGTGGCTCACCTACCTGTGGACCTTCGAGTACGGGGAGATCCCCGAGCAACTGGAGGAGGAGATGTACCGCCTGCTGGAGGGGCTCGAAGAGCGCCGCGAGTACGAGCGCAACAACGAGTTCTACCTCTGTGAGCACTGCGGCATCCGCTTCGAGTTCGGCGAGGCCATGGAGTTTGGCTTCGAGTGCCCCGAGTGTGGCAATCAGGTCGAGACGATGGAGAACACCCGCCTCGTGACGGCCATGGAGAAGCGTATCGACGAGCTCCAGGACGAACTCAACGTGGAAGCCGAGGCCTGATGGTCGTCCTTGGTTCCAAAGTGTACGTGACGGGCGACGCCCGTGACCGTGCGCTCGACGGCTTGCGCGGGCTGGTGAACGACCGGTTTGGCGACCTCGACGTGGCGTTCGACATCGGTCACCGCGAGGACGACTTCCCCGTGGTCACAGTCGACGGCCCCGACGCCGTCGTCGCGCGGAACGTTCTGCGCGAGGAGTTCGGCGAGGTCGTCCCGAACCACGAGGAGGGCAAGACCTACGTGGGCACTCTCGATGGCTGGGACGACGACGGCTTCGTGCTGGACACCGGCCCGGGCGGGACGGTGCGGATTCCGGCCGGGAACCTCGACCTCGGACAGGGGTCGCCGGCCCAGGTTCGCAAGCGGTTCGGGCTGGTCCAGCACCTCTCGCTGCGCTTCGTCGCCGGCCCGGAGCCGCGGCTGGCCGACGAGGAGGTCGACCGACTGTACGACTGGCAACGCGGCGGCGACCACGACAACGGCCGGGTCAACACGAACAGCGCGACCCGTTCGGAGGTACGTGCGACGGTCAACAAGTCCGGCCACGCCCAGGACATCGTCACCGTCGAGCGGCTCGGGCTGCTGGAGATGAGTATCGTCTGTAACCCGGACACCGACCCGCCGGGGCTGCTGGCCGACATCGGTAACTTCCTGCCGTCGGAACTACTCGCCGTCGTTCCCTGAGTTATGCACCGTCGCCACCTCGCTCTGTTGTCCGTGCTCGCGCTGGTCGCACTCGCCGGCTGTACCGGCCTCTTCGGCCCCGAAGAGGTCGACGAGCAGCAACTCAACGAGAACGCGAGCTACGACTGGGAGACGGAGACCGACGCCTCGATAACGCTCAACCGCACCTCCTACCGGGCGGTGTACGACATCCCGGACAACTCCTCGTACATGATTCACAACCGCGACGACCTGGGCCGGGAGGAGAGCATCCCCGTCAGCGCCCTGCGCTTTCGCTTCGAGAACGGGACCGTCATCAAGCCCAGCAACTCCTCGCTGACGGCCCGGCAGACGGGCAGCGCGACCGTCATCGACCTGCCCAACAACAGCAGCGGACAGGTCGCCTACACCGCGCCGCGACAGGGCAAGTCGTTCTCGACGCCGGTGTACACGAACGGTTACACCTACGAGGTGACGCTCCCGCCGGGTCGCCGCGTCGGCATCCCGCTGCTGTCACAGGTCACCCCCGGGAACTACGAGACGTCGGTCGACGAGACGACCGACCGGATGACAGTCACCTGGTCGGAGCCGGTCGACTCACAGGCGATACGCACCCGGTTCTACCTTGAGCGTGACCTCTACATCTTCGGCGGGCTGGCAGCCATCGCCGTCCTCGTCGGCGTCGGCGGGACGGCGTATTACTGGCGGCAGCTACAGGCGGTCCGGCGCCGACGCCAGGAGGCCGGCATCGACCTGGAGGAGGAGTACGAGGACGACGACATCGGCGACGACGGTCCGCCGCCGGGGATGCGCTGACGCCCGGGGCAGTTCAGGCCCGGCGTCAGCGATGGACACGGCTCCTATCGAAGAGTTAACTAAGTGCAAGGTCGAACTGCGCGTATGGCTATCGACCCGGAGTTCGAAACGAGTCGTGACGTCGTCGAACAGCACGAGGGTCACGACGTCTGGGGTCCCGTCGAGGAACCGGAGACGCTCGGTATCCACGGGACACACGTCGCCGTCGACTTCGACATCTGCATTGCCGACGGCGCCTGTCTGGAGGACTGTCCCGTCGACGTCTTCGAGTGGGTGGACACGCCGGACCACCCGGAGAGCGAGATAAAGGCCGACCCGGCCCACGAGGACCAGTGTATCGACTGTATGCTGTGTGTGGACGTCTGTCCCGTCGACGCCGTCGATGTCGACCCGGGTCGAGCGGGCCGTATCTGAGCGACTGACCGACCGTCGGCGGCTCCAGCACGTAGTCGGTATGTAGACTTTGTAACGGTAGTGGCTCCCCCTTCGACACAGGGTCATGACGGCAGTACACACAGCCGTCCTGACGGAGGGCGTCCTCGCCCAGTACCGGGGCCAGGGTCTCTGAGCGACTGCTCGGACGGGGGACCGAGCGGGGCACCGAGAAGCTGTACAACTCCGTCCCCCCACGGACGAGCCGGGCGTCACAGCAGCGCCACGCCGACCATCGCCAGCAGTATCGACCCGGTCAGCAGTGCCTGCACGAAGCTCGACGCCAGCATCCCGGCGGTCGTGACGAGCGTGGCCTGCAGTCCCTTCCGGGCGTCCCGCTGGCGGTAGAACTCCGCGACGAAGACGGTCAGGGCGACGCCGAGGATGACGCCGAGCGGGCCGGTCACGAAGAACAGCACCAGCGCGACGACGCCCGCGAGTACGGCCGTCGTGGTGGAGGCGCCGCCGGCGCGGGCGGCGATGGCGCCGCCGGCGAAATCCACGACCCAGGTCAGGACGCCCACGAGGGTGAGCGTGACGAGCAGGCCGAGCCCCGGCCGTCCGGTGGCGTACCAGTAGCTGTAGACGCCGGCCAGCGAGAGCAGCGCCCCCGGGACCTGCGGGACCAGACTGCCCACGACGCCGGCGACGAGCAGGATGAAGGCGAAACCCACTAGCACGGTGTCGATGGTTAGGAACATCACGTGCCTACGGTGGTTCGCGGTAGAGTCGGGTCAACGTTTCGACACACGCCCCGACGGCCCGCTTGCACTCGCGCTCGGAGACGAACCCCATCCGCTCGGTAACCGCACTCCACGGGCGGGCCTGCAACACCTTTCGGACGAGCAGGCGCTCCTCGCGGGCCGACAGCGACTCCGGGTCGGCCGGCGCCACGAGGTGCCGGAGCGTGAGCCGTCGGAACGGAGCCGGGTCCGTATCGAGGACGGAGGTGCCGGCTGGGACGCCACTGACCAGCCGCCACTCCCACGTCGAGAGGTCGAGCGTCGGTTCGGCGTCGACGGCCGCGAGGACGGCCCGGACCACGTCGGCGTCGGCGTCGTCGAGCGCGTCGGTCAGCGTGGCGCCGATGCGGTCACAGAACCACCCGGTGTGCCGAGCGGCCAGTTCGCGGCCGGCGTCCGAACAGGGGTCGAGCATGACGGCCGAGTACTCCCCGCTGCGGTCGTTGCGCGAGGTCGAGAGATGGAGCGTCCGGTAGCCGTTCGCCCGCCAGAAGCGGAGGAGTTCGGGGGTCGCGCCGAAGCCGACGCCCAGCCAGTCCAGACTGTCGGCGAACTCCCGGCGGACCTCGGACAGCAGCGCCGACCCGAGGCCACGCGAGCGGACGGCCCCGTGCGTGGCGATGCGGAGGACGCGTCGCCCGGTCGGCACGGCCGCGGCCTCGTCACGGAGCTGTGTGGTCAGTACGTCCGGAATCATGTTCCCCCGGACGCGTCCACCGTCGTACATCCGCTCGCGCGTCTCGCTGTCCAGGGCCCCCTCCCGAGCCAGCAGCGCCACGGCGACGACGTGGCCCCGGTGTGTCAGCGCCCGGACGGCGAGGTTCGGGGCGTCCAGCAGCCGCGCGAGGTCGGTCGGCTCCGTCCGGTAGTGGGCCAGCACGAGCAGGCCGAACGCCTCCCGGAGGCGGTGTTCGTCGGTCAGGAGCGCCGCCGACGAGAGCCGGCGGTAGGTGACGGTCTCCGGGGTTGCGTCGGTGACGAGCGGTCCGACCGGCGGCCGCGCGTCGAGCAGGAGCGCCCGGAACGCCCACACCTCGACGGGGTCGGCGTCGGCAAAGCGGATGGGCGCGGTCATCGACACCTCGGAGACCTCGTGGTCACAGTCGGCCAGCCGATCCCGGAACCGGACGGAGAAGCCACGGCCGGCGCCCTCGTAGCCGTGGACCGTCGTGGTGAACGCCACCGCCGGGGCGCCGAGCAGCCCTTCGAGGCGCCGGACGGACAGAGCGGCGGCCTCGTCGACGAGGACCACGTCCGGCTCGCCAGGCAGGTCGACCGCGTCGGCCGGCGGCTCGTACCGGACACAACCCCCACTTTCGCCGCCCACTGACAGCCGGTGTGGCCCGTCGTCCCTGTCCCGTTCGACCGGTTCGCCGAGCGTCTCCAGCAGCGCCGCCGCGCGGGTGAACAGCTCCTCCGCGCTCCGGTACTGCGGGGCGGTCACGAGTACGTCACGCCCCTCCAGCGCGAGGTTCGCGGCGGCCAGCCCGGCGGCACTGGATTTCCCCCGGCCGCGGTCGGCCTCCACGACGACGGCGTGGCCGGACGCAGCGAGCGATTCGAGGGCTCGCACGGCGTCGCGCTGGTCGTCGGTCCGGCACGACTCGTAGGTCGCCCGGGCGAAGGCGTGGTCGGCCGGGGGGGTGGGTGCCGTACATGCCGGTCGTGGCGGCGGCTCGGTCAATCCGTCTTTCTCGACGGTGTCACCCCCCTCGTCGACGGCAACGACGGCGACCCCGCGGTGCGCTCTGATAGTTTCGACCAGCCGACGCCGGAAGTACCCGGTCACCTGCTCGCGGTCGAACGGCGGCACCGCGAGCGACTCGTCGAAGTCGTCCCGCCGCCGGGCCCAGTCGTCCAGCGGCGGCGCCAGCACGAGCAACAGTCCGCCCCCATCGACGGCGCCCACGGCGGTGCCGAGCGCGTTCGGCCGGAGTTCGCGGTGGGCGTCGAGGACGACGGCCGACCGCGTCCGCCCCAGCAGTTCGGCGGCGCGACGCTGGTCGTGGCGCTCACAGCTACCCAGCGGCTCGGGGCCCAGGACCGTCATCTCGGCCTCCGGGACATCTGCTGCGGCGAGCGCCGTGGCCGCCCGGTCGCGTGTCAGGTCGGGGTCGCCAGTCAGGAGCAGCACCCGCCGCTCGTCGGCTCGCTGGGCCTCGGTCCGGAGCGCCCGGGCCAGTTCCATATCGACTCTCCGCAGTGGCTCCGTATGGAACTGACGGAACCGACGCCGGCCGCGAGGGCTGTTTCGAACGGCCGGCGTTGGCTCGGGTCGCTACGGCTTTCCTCTGACGGCGAAGCTGATTTCAATGACACAGGTCGTCGTCCCGGTCCGCTGACGAAAGACTTCGAGTACGCTGGCCGAACGCGCCGAATCGTCCGGGGACCGGTTTGTGCCGGATGACCAAACGTACATGTGAGTAGAGTTATCACGGTAACTATACCGATTATTTCCGCAAGACGTGGCGGTTCTACGTGAATAATCAAACAATCTTCCAACACTTATTTGACCGTTCGGCCCTTTTACTAGCGTGATGACTTCCCTTACGTCCGTCCCCGCACACGCGACCGCGACTGCACCGCCCCCTGAGGGCCGCCAGAAGACGTCGCTGTTCTGTCCCTCCTGTGGCCACGAGAGTCCGATCACCGGCGACTGGGACGTCGAACAGACCGCCGACGGGCGCGCCTATCGGTGCCCCTGTTGTCACACGGTAATCAGCAGCCGCCCCGAGAACTAATCCGAGAGGTCGTGTGTCTCCTTGTCGGTGATAATCGAGTCCAGCAGCGACAGCGGCGTCGCGTCGTAAGCCGGGTTGCCGACCGTGAACTCGTCGGCCGGTTCGCGGTGGACTTCCGAGGGCGAGCGAATCTCGTTCTCGAAGGCGAACGCGCCGTCGACGAACTTCGAGTCGGCGCCCACGACCGTCATTGGCACCGATTCGTAATCCGCCGCTGTCGCCAGCGGATACGTCCCGATGCGGTTGTACAGCGTCTCGTCGACGATGCAGTCCATCCCAACGACGACCCGGTCGGTCGCCGGGAGATAGTGGCCGGTCGCGGCGTCGACCAGCAGCGTCACCTCGACGCCGTCGAGCGCACCCAGCTTGCGCGCCATCTTCCGCCCGAGATAGCGTGGCCGTGACTCGGAGACGTACACCTCGAAGGTCGCGCCGTCGTCGACGGCCGCCTCGATAGCGGCCAGCACCGTCGAGGAGAAGTCGTGCGTGAACAGTACCTCCTCCTCGGCCAGCGTCGCAGCCCCGCGCTCGGCGGCGCGCTCCTTGGCCGCCTCCACGTTGCCGACCACGCGGTCGATGGCCTCCACAGTCAGGCCCTTGGCCGTCGAGACGTCCGCCGGGTCTGCGTCGGCGACCGTCTCGACTATCTCCCGCTGTGTGGTGTGTAGCGACGCGTGGGACCGGTTAGCCCGTCGTAACGCGTGGCTGTTGCGCTCCAGCGCGCGGAGATACTCCTCGACGGTCGGGACCTCCCGCTCAGTCAGCTCCCGCAGCGCTCTCGCTGCCTTTACCGCGACGACAGAGGAGCTGTGGGTCTGCATCTCCTCTATCTCCGCGACTGTCTCGTCGATCATACGAGCGGGTCCGAGACGAACGGGTATGTGTTTTCCCCTCGCCGCATAGCGATCAGTGTACTGGATACGACTCCTGCTGTGACTTACGAGCACTGCCAGAAAGCCCCGGCGGTTGCTTCATCGGCCACAAGAACGGAGGAACGCGAGGCGTCGACACGCCGAAACGGTCGACTGCGCCAGCTAGAATTTCGTGAGGTAGTCGTCCACGAACGCCCGGACATCGTCGAGCGAGGGCTGGTCGGCGGTGCGGACGAAGTGACCGGCAACGGCGTTGCCCACGACGACGGCGGCCGCGGGGTCGAGCCCCGAGATGCGACCCAGCGCCAGCCCGGCGTTGAAGTGGTCGCCGGAGCTGGTGGTCATTTCGGGGTCCTCGACCGCCGGTACGGCTACGCTAGCGGTGCCGTCGGCGGTGACGACGACCGAGCGGTCGATGCCGTGGCCGACGAACCACGTCGGCCCGAGCGCGTCGAAGACGGCCTCGGCGGCGGCCTCGAACGTCCGGTCGGCCTCGCCGCCGTAGGCGTCGGCCAGTACGTTCGTCTCCGCGCGGTTCGCCGAGACGACCACGTGAGTCACGTCGGTCAGCCCGCCGATTGCCTCGCGGCCCGACCGCAGCCGGTCGGTGTCGAGCTTTCGCACGTCACCGGGGTCGACCAGTACCGTCGCCGGCGGGTCGTCGATGTCGCCCCAGAAGTCCCGAAGGCCCGACAGTACGCTGGGGGTGTGGGGCGTCTCGGACCAGTAGCCCACGCCGAGCAGCGCCGCGCCGTCGAGTCGGTCGGCGAGGCGGTCGTGGCCGAAGCGCTCGTCGAGCCCCGCCCAGTCCAGTGTCATCGTGTCGCCGATTTCGGTCAGCATCAGCTTCCCGTCGTCGAACTCGACGGCGTCGGTGACCCCGGGCTCACCGAGCGTCACGATGTCGTAGTCGCCGAACTCCCGCTCGAACGTCTCGCGGACCGGGTCGCCGTACATCCCGACGAGCGTCGGGTCGAACGCCCAGGTCCCGAACGCACGCGCCAGGTGGCAGGTGTGGCCGCCGGTGCGACGACCCTCCTCCAGCCACTCGTAGGAGAGCGAACTCCCGGCCTTCACCGAGCGGTCCAGCCGGTTACGGAAGTCGGCGAGGCTTGGCAGCCGCTCGTGGGTGGTCGGGTCGGTCCGGTCGGCAACGACTTCGCGGACGCGGTCGAGGTAGCCATCGAAGCCGAACACGACACGACGGGCATCGACGCTGTCGGGCAGTTGCCGGCGTGCGGTCTCGACGGCGCGCCGCGTCTCGTCGTCCATCTACAGCACGTCGTCCGCGCTGGCACCCTCGAAGACGACTTCTTCGAGCATGTCGAGCATCTCGTAGGGGTTCTCGCGCTGCCAGACGTTCCGGCCGACGGCCAGGCCGGCGACGCCGACGTCCATGCAGTCCGCGACGAGTTCGAGGAAATCCCGGTCGGAGGATTTCGACCCACCGGACAGCAGCACGCGGTTGTCGGCGGCGCTCCGGACGGCGTAGTCCATGGCCTCCTTGCTTCGGGGGTATTTCACCTTCGTGAAGTCGGCGCCCAGTTCGAGCCCGAGCCGGGCGGCGTAGGCGATGATCTCCTCGCTGCGATGTGACTTGACGGCCTGGCCGCGCGGGTACGACCACATGGCGATGGGGAGGTCGTGGTCGCGGGCGGACTCCTGGACCGGGCGGAAGTCCTCGAACATCTCCGGTTCCTCGTTGACGCCGGGGTAGATAGTGTAGCCGATGGCGTCGGCGCCCAGTTCGGCGGCGTACTCGACGGACCAGTTCTGGGCGGAGTAGGGGTCGCCCATCCAGAGGTCGGAGCCACCGTTGAGTTTCGCCAGGCGCGTCGTGGGTCGCCATCTCGAATATCCGGTTGGGGTCCAGCCGTTCCTCCACGCCGGAGTACTGCTTCGGACCGTGCTCCATCCCGTGGTCGTGTGCCAGCACCAGGGTCTTGTCGTTACGGACGAGCGGTGAGTCTCCAAGCGGTCGCATGAGAAGAAACTACCCAGAAGGCACATTAACAGATTTCGGTTCCGAATTTTTACTCTCGTTCGTGTTTGTTTCTGCCCGGTCCATCGGGGTTATGTGGCTGGGGGGCGAACATGACGGTATGCCGACAGTAGAACTCGACGAGGAGACGGTGCGACGCCTCGACGGGCTCCGGGTGGAAGACGAGTCCTACGACGAACTCGTCACAGAACTCATCAACATCTACGAGGCCGAGGAGCTGACGCTGTTTCACGGCGGCGACGAGTACTAAGGACCCGGGGGACAGCCGACACCGTCGCTCCACGGTCGGTGTGTCAGCCGTTTCGACGACCTTGTCAGCCCGCGGCCCGCTCGCAGATACTCCCCCAGCGGCCGTTCGATTCGAGTTCCTGCTGTAGCTCGTCGGCGTAGGCCTGGGCTAGCTGTTCGGCTTCCCCGGTCCGTTCGTCGTCCCCGCGCCCGCCGGCCAGTCCCAGGGCCGCCTTCACGCCGTCGAGCAGCCCGCCGGAGCCGCCCCCGCTGTCGTCCCTACCCGGTGCGCCACCCGTCGGTCCGCCCTGGCCGACCTTGTCGAGTTCGGGCATGATGGAGGGGAGCCGCGACGTGTCGGCGACGAGGGTTGCCGACTCGGGGTCGTCCGCTCCCTCGATCTCGAACTCGACGGCCGTCATGACGAGCCCCCATTGCTGGTTCGAGAACGATGAGGCCTCTACACGGTCCGTGAACTGCCTGTCGACCGTCATCCGCTCGCCCGCGATTCGCCCGGTCCAGTCGTCGCTCATACCGGGTACTCGGGGGCCGCCCGGAAGAGCGTTTCTGACCGGCGGGGCCCGCCGGAACGTGCAGGTGGCCGACCGATGTCGGCGACACCGGACATCGGGCGACGGTCCCGCTCAGACGCCCGACTCGACGGAGATGTCCGCGTGGAGTTCGTCGACGAGCGCGGAGTGGACGTGACAGATGTCCTCGCCCAGTTCGACGATGTCCCGTGCATCGTCGCCGAGGTCCTCCTCGACGGTCAGGTCGAACTCGATGGCTTCGAGGTCGTCGTCCTCGTCGATGTCGGCGGCGACCTCGATTTCGACCTCGCCGACGTCGTCGTAGCCGTGCTGGTCCGCGGCCACGCGCAGCGCCGGGATGTAACAAGAGGCGTAGTCGGCCGCCAGGACCTCGTTGGGCGACGGGCCGTCGTTGCTCAGCGCGTCGACGATGAGTTCCCACTCGCCGTTAATGACGCTCTCTACGGTGTAGCCGTTCTCGCACGTGCTCCAGACTTCGATGTCTGCCATACCGTTCGGGCGGTCGCGTTCCACAGCATAAACTTGGTTGATACGGACGATCGTGTTTACTTTAGCAGGAAATGACTCTGAGAGCCAGAGAGCCCCGGCCAGCTAAACTCGGGGGCCTTGCTGCGGTCCTCACTGCGTTGCGGTCCTTGCTTCGGCCGCCTTCGTTTAGCTGGCCGCCCCTTTCAGCCCCACCCGTAGCCGGTTGGTCAGCCGGCATGGGTGGGGCTGAAAGGGGCCGTGTTCTCGGCGAACCCCGACGACGCAAGCACCTACTGGAGCGTGGTTCGAAAGGCGCTCCGCGCCTTTCGTCATCATGAGAGAGCTTCGCTCTCTCGAACGACAGCGAGTCGCGGGTCGCGAGGGACCGAAGGTCCCTCGTCTTGGCGAGCGGGCCGATTCATCGGACTTGGTGCGATGGGTGCACCGATGGCGTGGAACCTCGACGAGGCGGGTTTGGACCTCGTCGTCTACAACCGGACGACGGACCGCGAACAGCCCTTCGCGGAGGCGGGCGTCTCGGTCGCCGACTCGCCAAAGCACCTGACGGAGCAGGCCGACGTGGTCTGTTGTATCGTCAGCAACGGCGACGCGGTGGCCGAACTGCTCGAACGCGACCTCGGCGTCCTGGAGGGCGTCGACGAGGACACCATCGTGGTCCAGATGAGTACCATCGGCTACGCGGAGACGATGGCCGCCGCCGATCTCATCACCGAGGCCGGGGCGCAGTTCGTCGACGCGCCGGTCTCCGGGACCGTGGGGCCCGCGGAGGACGGGACCCTCGTCGGCCTGGCCGGCGGCGACGAGTCGGTGGTCGAGGAGGTGCGGCCGGTGCTCGAAGCGATGTGCGAACCCGTGGTCCACTGCGGCGAGGTGGGCCAGGGGACGAACATGAAACTGTTCATCAATCTCCTGCTCGGAGACGCGATGGCCGCCTTCGCCGAGGCGCTCGTCTTCGGCCGGACGAACGGGCTCGACGTCGAGGCGATGCGGACCGTCGTCGCCAACGGGGCCCTCGACTGCCCGCTGTTCGACGTCAAGGGCGGGACCATCAGCGACGGCGACTTCGAGCCGCGCTTCCCCGTCGACTACCAGTTCAAGGACCTCTCACTGGCGCTCGACAGGGCGGGCGAGACGGGCGCGCCGCTCACACAGACGGCCGCCGCTCGCGAGGCGTTCAGCGCCGCCCGCGCCCGTGGCTACGGCGGCGAGGACATGGCGGCCGTCATAAAACCGATGGAGGAGACGGCGGGCGTCGAGGCCCGCGAGGAGTGACGTAGTCATCGAAAGCAGTCACACCCGACCGTCGTTCGGTCGGCGTGTGGCCGTTCGATCGTCACGTCACAGTTCGAACGTCTCGTCGCCCCCGAGGACGACCGGTTCGGCGTCGCTGCCGGTCGCTCTCACCTCGCGGACGAAGTCGTCCGTGTCGATTTCGAGTATCGGCATGGTGTCGTAGTGCATCGGGAAGGCGTAGTCCACGTCGAGCCAGTCGGCGGCGATGGCCGCCTGCATCGGCCCCATGGTGAAGTGGTCGCCGGCCGGGAGCGCGGCGGCGTCGGGTTCGAGATACGGCCCGATGACCTCACGCATCTCGGTCATCAGCCCGGTGTCGCCGGCGTGGTAGAACGTCGTCGACTCGGCGTCGCTGACCTGCGTCGGCTCCGTATCCGAGACGACGTAGCCTGCGGGCATCCCGCCGGTGGCGCCGTAGCTCGTCTCGATGCCGTTCGAGTGGTCAGCCCGGTGCATCGTGACGAAGGCGTCACCGAGTTCGACCGTGCCGCCGAGGTTGAACCCGATAGTGTCCTGAACGCCGAAGTTGTCCTCGCAGTATTCGACGAGTTCCGGCGTGGAGACGACCGTCGTCCCAGTGTAGCGGTCCACGTCGCCGATGTGATCGGCGTGGCCGTGGGTCAACAGGACGTAGTCCGGGTCCAGTTCCTCCGGGTCCTGTCGTCGACGCTGACGTGCCAGGTGGAGTGGCCGTGCCAGGTAAGCTCCATGATTCGTCGCTCACTACTCGGCGCGGCCACTTAACCGCTACACCGGAGAGCGTCTTTCAGTCGAACACTGTGAGGCGCGTCGGCTTGCCCTGGGCGTACCGAACCCACCGGCGCATGTGCCTGTTCAGCGCCCAGAACAGGACCACGACCATGCCGACGAGAGCGGTGAGCAACACGACACCGAGTACGAGCGGGTCCGCCGCCGGCAGTCCGACGAGCGCGATAACGGTCGCGACGAGCGCCATCTCCAGGGCGGTGCGGATGCCCGGGAGGACGAATCCCGGCGACGGGAGCGAATTGCCAGACGTGTCTTCGGCCATACCTTCCGTTCGTGAGCCGCCTACTTAGCGATTGTCGCCACGGGCCGTGGGTTTATTCACTCGCTACGGCGGGTTGTCAGGCGCTGTCGACAGGGACGGGCCAGTCCGGCGACGCCACCACCACAGGGTCGACGGCGGCGACCGAGGACCAACCACAGGACAGCGGCGGGGACTCCGTCTACACCGACGTTTACGACGAGGTGGCCGACGCCGTCGTCTCTATCGAGGTGTACGACGGGACCGGACGGCCCGCCTCCGGCAGCGGGTTCCTGCTCAGCGGGCAGCACATCGTCACCAACGAGCACGTCGTCGACGCCGGGGACACCGTTTACGTCCGGTACGCCGGCACCGACTGGCGCGAGGTCACCGTCGTCGGTTCGGACGTCTACAGCGACCTGGCGGTCATCGGCACGACGGACGTGCCCGACTCGACCGAACCGCTGTCGTGGGCGAGCGCCACGCCGTCCATCGGGACCCGCGTCGTCGCCATCGGGAACCCCTTCGGTCTCTCGGGCTCCGTCTCCGAGGGCATCGTCAGCGGCGTCGACCGGACGCTCCGGGGCGCGAACGACTTCTCCATCGCCGCCGGCATCCAGACCGACGCGGCCGTCAACCCGGGCAACAGCGGCGGGCCGCTGGTCGACCTCGACGGCGACGTGCTGGGCGTCATCAACTCCGGCGGCGGCGACAACGTCGGCTTTGCCATCTCCGCCGAACTGGCAAAGCGAGTGGTTCCCGCTCTCATCGCTGACGGCTCCTACGACCACCCATACATGGGCGTCGGGCTCTCGAACGTCTCGCCGCTCATCGCCCGGGCCAACGACCTCGACCGGGCCTCGGGCGTCTACATCAACTCCGTCGTACCTGACGGTCCCGCGGACGGCGTGCTCGAAGGGAGCACCGGGACGGCGACTGTGGACGGCACCGAAGTCAGCACCGGCGGGGACGTGGTCCGGCGGCTCGACGACACGCCGACGCCCACCCGTCAGGACCTGGCGACGTATCTCGCCTTGGAGACCAGCCCGGGCGACACGCTGGCCGTCACTGTCCAGCGCGACGGCAGTCGGCAGACGGTCAGTATCACGCTCGGGACCCGACCCGCGCCGCCGTAGCGGGTCAACCGAGCGCGAGAAAGCGGTAGTTCAACACCGCGGCGGAGGCCACCTACGGGAGATACGGAGCGACGACGAGCCCCGCCGTGCGGTCGATGGCGGCGGAAGGCGACGGCCGCCGGTCAACAGGAGGAACGCGGCGATGACGGCCGGCGCCAGAGCGAGGTTCTGCGCCCGGAAAGGCGGGCGTCCACGCGACGTCGAACGCCGTTTGTGCGCCGAACAGCCCCGGAGCGAGCCGTCAAGCGGTCCGCCCGCTATACAGCGCGACCCCCAACAACGAAAACAGCAACGGCCAGACGACGCCGAGGAGCCATGGCGGCGGGCTTAGTGAGCGACTGGGACCAGGCCGACCCGGGCCCGCCCAGCGCGGCCGGCGCGCTGCCGACGAGATCGCCGAGGGCGACGGCGCCGAGGATACCGGGGACGTCGTCACGGTCGAGTGACGCGGAGGCCATCGTATCGAGCCGTTGCACCGCTCACGGGGAATCGCTACGGTCGCTACAGCCACCGGCGTGCAACGACATGTGCAACGGTCATCGGTATCGTGACCCAGAGGACGACGGAGACGACAGTCCGGGCCGTCAGCGTCGGGCTGACGAGTTCGGCATAAAAGACTAGCGCGCCGACAGCGAGAACACCGACGACTGTAGCGACGTACTCCGGGTCGGTCCGATCGGTAGACACACCGGACAGTCGTCGTCCGGACGAAAAGAAACTGTCCCCAGTGTAGCGTTTACTCCAGCGGCTCGGCGGCGTCGCATTCGACGAGCGGGTCGGCGTTGTCGGCCGGCAGCGTCACCACGTCGTCCGTCGAGAGGTCATAAGAGCGCTGGTCGACGCCGAAAATCTCACCTACGTCGTCGGTGATGCGGACGGTCTTGCGGTCCACGTCGGCGTCCGTCGGCTCCGGGTCGGCCGCCGGTGTCGCCGGGCCGTCGTCCACCGCCGAGAGCGCCTCCCCGGCCGGCCGGTCGGCCGACTCGTCCGCCGCGTTCGGGTCGCCGGTGGGCACGCCAGTCGCCTCGGCCGTCTCCGTTCCGCCGGGGGGCTCCGTGGCGTCGTCGCTCGGCGCCGTGGCGCCGTTGCCGCCGCCCATGATATCGGCCGCGTCGACCGACGGCTCGCTGTCCGTCGGCTGCGCGGGGTCGGCCGGCTCGGCGGGGTCCGGTAACGGGTCCGTGGGTTCCGCTCCTGCCGGGTCGGAACCGGTCGATGTCGGCGCCGTCGTTTCCGTCTCGCCGTCTCCGACGGCGCCGGTCGGCGCCTCGCCGGCGACCACGTCGAGGACGTGGGCCCGGTTCCCCTCGATGGCCTCGACCATCGTCTCGAACAGCTCCCGCTCCTCCCGTGTCAGCCCGTCGTCTTCCGTCGGCATGTCGGCGGCCGCCAGCGACGCCATCTTGACGATTTTGCCGACGCGGCGCTCGTAGACGGCCTCGACGGTCCGTTCGGCCGTCTTGATGTCGTCCGTGAGCCGGTTGACTTCCGGGGAGTCGAAGGGGTCGTCGGCGCGCTCGGCGGCCCGGTCGCGCTCCTCGCGTAGCTGTGCGACGAACTGGCCGGCCTCCTCGTAGAAGGTCGCGCGAAGCTGCTGTAGCTGGTCGGTCTGGCGCTCGCGTGACTGGACCGACTGGAGTTCGTCGAGTTTCATTCCTGTGCCTTCCGCGCACGCCCGCGGGCCATGAGGAACACGCCCACGTGCTCCGGTACTGCCTGATGACCCGGCTCCACTGTAAAGCTATCCCCACCGTGCTCCTCGGTGTACAGCTCCACCAGCCCGCCGTCGGTGACTTCCACGGCTATCTCGTGGCCCGTAAACGTCTCGGGGACGGCGTCGACCAGCGGGTCGAAGTCGGCCAGTTCGTCCCGGTCGAGCCGCTTGACCTCCAATCCGCTCCCGCCATGGAGCGACCCTGGCAGCCGGATGAGCCGGTTCGTGTCGGTGGTCACCGGCTCGTCGATGGGGGCGTTGTCGGCCGCGACGGCCTCCTGAGCCAGTACCTGCGCTATCCGGTACACCGCCGAGTGGACGTCGATGTTGCCCGCTGCCAGTTCGTCGTAGTTGTCCCGCGCGGCGTTGAGTGCGGCCGTGGCCTTCCCCTCGCCGATGCGGTCGTACCGCTGGAGGGCCTCGACGGCGTCGGCTTCGTCCATCTCCAACCACCCGTCGAACTGCGAGAGGACGTGCCGGTGCGCACGGGCGCCCCAGCCGCCGTCGGTCGGCAGGGTCCGCTTCTCCGCCGGGCTCGAACGGCCGGCCGTCCCGGCGACCGTCTCGACCTCGACGAGTTCGTCGAACTCCAGCCCGATGCCGCGGACGTAGTCGACGATCTCCCGGCGGGCGTCCCGTTCCAGCCCGCGAATCCGCTCGTCGCGGACGTGGACGTGGTACCCCCGACCGCCCGAGAAGACGACCGTCGTATCCCCGAAACCGAAGTCGTCGTCGATGAAATCCAGCAGCCGCATGAGCGCGTCCTTGCACTTCCCGAGCATCTCCGCGTAGCTGTCCTCGCCCAGCACGACCGACGGGAGGTGGTCGGCGTCGAGGTCGAAGACGAGGTCGGAGTCACGCCACCCCTTATCGCCCATCGTCGAGGCGCTGGGATCGTCGTAGCGACCCGCCGAGAAGTAGATGTGTCGGGGCTTCCTGCGCGCCAGGAAGTCCTCGATGTTGCCGAGGTCGAGCAGCGACCGGTGGCGGACCATCGTCTCTCCGGGGCCCTCCGTCCACGGGATGAAGCCCCACTCGCGTTCGTTCGCGGCCGGCGGTGGCGTTATCGGCGACCGCCGATAGTGGTCACCGAAACGACCGCGCAGATACTCGCGGGTCCGCTCGTCCATCGGACAGTGGTTGGACGGAGCGGTTCAAAAGGGTTCTCGTCTCGGGGCTATCGGCAGCCGAACAGTCCGGGCGACCGGTAGGAGCCGTTCCTACCTTACAGGAACTCCCCGGCTGCCGTCATCCTCGCAGAAACTTCGAGAGCTTGTCGGTGATGGAGTCGTCGCCGAGTTTCAGGTAGAAGGCGTCGCCGCCGTCCTCATAGTAGTTGTCGATACGCCGGCGGATTTCGAAGCCGATGTGCTGGTAGAAGTGGATCGCCTCCTCGTTCGTCGCGCGGGCGTGGCACGTGACGGAGCCGTAGTCCTCGCTGACGCGGGCCACGAGACGTTTTCCGAAGCCGTGACCGCGGTAGTCGGCGTCGACGGCGAGAAAGAGGATATAGCCGTCCCGGCGGACCGCGGCGAAGCCGACGAGGGCGTCGGCCGCGCGGTCGATGTAGAGGTAGACCGTCGAGCGGCGGTAGGCACTGCGGAAGAAGCCGCGTCGCTGACGGAGGACACCCTCGGAGCGACGGATGTCCTCCTTGAGCTGCCACGCTGCGTCGACGTACTCGTCGCTGCTCCGGTCGACGACCTGTGTCTCTACGTTGACGCTCACTGCCAGAGTGATAAGGCTGGCGTACCCATAATTCCACCGCCCGACACCCCGCCGGGGTATTTTTATCGCTCCCTGTCGTCTACGCTTCCATGTCAGATACGCCTGGGATAGACCAGCTCCCGTCGCCGTCGGTCAGGGCGACGGCCAGGCAGGCGTTCCTGGCCGGCTTCGCGCTGACCATTCCGCTGTTCGTGACGCTGCTGGTCATCGGCTTCGTCGTCAACTCGCTGTCGAACGTGCTCGACCCTGTCGTTGCGTTCGCCTTTCGGCTGAGCGGCTCCCGGCTCCAGCCGTCTGAGACGCCGCCGTTCGTCCTGAAGCTGGTCGCGTTGACGGTACTGCTTGTGACCGTCTTCTGTATCGGACTCGTCTCGGAACGCCACTCGGGGCGGGGACGCATCGAGTCAGTGTTCGACGCCACGATGGAACGGATTCCCGGTATCGGGTCGATATACACCAGTTTCGACGAGATGAGTCGGATGCTGCTCGACAGCGATACCCAGTCGTTCCAGGAGGTCGTCCTCATCGAGCATCCGACGGCCGACGCCTACACGATGGCGTTCGTCACCGCAAACACGCCCGAGTCCATCGAGCAAGTGACCGGCCACTCGGAGATGGTGACGGTGTTCATGCCGATGGCGCCGAACCCGGTGATGGGCGGCCACGTCGTCCACCTCCCGACCGATCGGGTGTACGACGTGGACATGACCGTCGAAGAGGGGCTTCGCTCCATCGTCACCAGCGGCGTCGCCATCGGCGAGGGGGAGCCACACGCCTCGCTGGGCGAGAGCGGAACGACCACCGGCACCGGCTATCCCCAGGCGCACGGGTTCCACGCCGGCGGGGACCACCGCGAGCCGACCCCGCGAACGGACGAGTCGGACCGCGAGTCGGCCTATGCCGACGACACCGACCACCCGGATGCGTTCGACCGGCAGGACGGCACCCTCGGCTCGGAGACCGACACTCCCTCGGATATCGAACCGACAGAGGAGGAACAGAGTTAGGTAACTGCCATCGCTACGTCGCGTATGGCCTCCCGACCAGCCGTCGCCGCAGTGTTGGCCGTTTTCGCGAGTGTCGTCAGTCGGCCCGTCCACGCCCACGTCGACTACGTGACCGAGGGGGCCGGCGAGCCGGTGGACGCCGTCGCGTTCGCCGTGGAAGTGCTGTCGGACCCGTTCAACGCGGCGCTGTTCGCGGGCGTCGGCCTCCTCGCGACGGTCGGTCTCGCCGGTTATCTCCGGGTCAGGCCGACCATCACGGACATCGTGGTTCTGCGGGAGAAACTGGCGGGCTACAGCGACCTCGTCCCGTGGATGCTCCGTCTCGCCGTCGGCCTCCCGCTCGTCGGGGCCGGCTTCGAGGGGTATCTATTCGCCCCGACGGTCACGTTCGACGTGGGCGCCAACTCGCTGCTCAGGGTGCTGTTCATCGGGCTGGGCTTTTTGATCCTGTTCGGGCTGGGGACACGCATCGTCGCAACGGCCGGCTTGGTGACCTACGCCTGGGCGCTAATGACGAACCCGCCGGTCTTTCTCGCAGTCGAGTACGTCCCCCTCTTTCTCTCCCTGTTCATCTTGGGTGGGGGCCGTCCGAGCGCCGACGATATGCTGCTGGAGGTGGCCAGCACCGACGGGACGTACTACGGGCGAGTCGACCCGGTCCACCACCTGAAGGCGTTTCTCGACGAGCGGACGCGACCGCTGCGGGCCTACGTCCCGGTCATCCTCCGAGTCGGCATGGGTGTGTCCTTCGTCTACCTGGGCCTCATCCAGAAGCTCGCTGACCCGGGCAGCGGACTCCAGGTCGTCGAGAAGTACAACCTCACCGCCGTCGTCCCGGTCGACCCCGGGCTGTGGGTCGTCGGCGCGGGCATCACCGAAACCGTCGTCGGTGTGGCGTTCATTGCGGGCTTTTTTACCCGCGGCGTGGCCGCCGTCTCGTTTCTCCTGTTCACGTTGACGTTGTTCGGCCTGCCGGACGACCCGGTGCTGGCCCACGTCACGCTGTTCGGGATCGCCTCCGCGGTGTTTACGCTCGGCGCCGGCCCCCACTCCTTCGACCACTGGTTCGGCCGCCCCGCGGTCGATAGCGACGAATCCGTCGTCACGGCTGATTGAGACGGATGAGTGTGGGATATGCCGACCGCGTGGTCGGCACACGCCGAGCGTAATACACAGGAACCCGTGTGGTCCCCTCTCCGCGGGCCTCATCGGGCACCCTGCCACTGGCCCAGCCGGGTTCGGTTGCCGCTCTCGTTGTAGTAGATGGTGATGGTGTCACTCGACCCCACTCGCTGGCCCCAGGCGCCGCCCTCGCCGAGTTGGACGATAGCGCCCTCGGTAACCTCCTCGGTCCGGTTCATGTCTGCCAGTTCGGACCAGTCCGCTTTCGGCTCCCCCCGGGGCCCCTCGAACTCCAGGCGACCGGCCTGTATCGGGTCGCCGCGGCTGTGGGTGACGAGCAACAGGCTGCTGTCCTCGGCGTAGTCGTAGGTGAAGTTCGCCGCCGGCCCCCCGCCGCCGTCATCGCTGACGACCAGCACGTTCAGGCCGACCACCGCGGTCACGACCACGGTCATCGCGACGAGCAGCCCGATGCCGATCGACTCGGACATTGCGCGGTCCCCGCCGGGGGTACGCGGTCCCATCGATACCGACACAAAGGCGGATACATACAAAGGCTGTTCGGCCGCCCCGTCTCAGTTCGAGAGCTCGCGCACGGACACCCGCTCGCGGAGGGCGTCGAGTCCGTCGAGGTCCGGCGGCGCCGTGCCGACCTGTCCGACCAGCAGTGTTGCGACGGCGACGCCCGTTCGAAGCGCCGTCCGGTCGTCCGCACCGTCGGCCCAGGCCGCGAGCGCTCCCGACAGCAGCGCATCGCCGGCACCGACCGTGCCTGCCACGTCGACGTCGAGCGCGCCGGCGTGCAGCGCCGTCGACCCGGTCGAGAGGACCACGCCGTCGCCGCCCAGCGACGCCAGCACGCGGTCGAACCCCGTCTCGCGGAACGCCGTCGCGGCCCGCGCACACCCCTCGACGGTCGAGACGTCGGCGCCGGTCGCCCGGGCCAGTTCCGCCCGGTTGGGTTTACAGAGCGAGTACCGCTCGTCGAGCGCCCTGAGCGCGTCGCCCTCCATGTCGACGACGGTGTCCCAGCCGCCCGCCGCCGCGATGGCGTCGACCGCTGCCGTCGTCACCCCCGGCGGGAGGCTCCCGCTGACGACCACGGTGTCGGGGGTCCGCTCGCGGACGACGTCCACGACGGCGTCGACCGTCTCCGGGTCGACCGCCGACCCGTCGTGGTTGAGTTTGTACTCGGTGCCGTCGGCGACAGCGGTCGTGTTGAGTCGCGTCGTTCCGTCCGATTCGACGAACGCCGCCGACACGCCGGTGGCCGCCAGCCGTTCGCGGATGAACGCTCCGGTGAACCCACCCAGAACCCCCGTGGCCACGGCATCGGTACCCAGGGCGGTCAGGAACTGCGCCACGTTGACGCCCTTCCCGGCCGCGTCGAAGCGGGCCGACGACGCACGCGAGACGCGGTCGGGGGCCAGCGGCTCCTCGAACCGGAGCGTCTGGTCGACCGCCGGGTTGAACGTCACGGTGAGATGCATCAGCTCCCCCCGGCGACGACCACGTCGGTTTCGGCGAACGCGTCGGCGAGTTCCCCCGGCAGGTGGGCGTCGGTGACGAACAGGTCGATTTCGTCCGGGTCGGCGACGGTGACGAAGCTCCGCTCGCCGAACTTCGAGCTGTCGGCCACCAGCGTGACGCGTCTCGCGTTTGCCACCATCGCCCGCTTGACGGCCGCCTCCTCCTCGTCGGGGGTCGACAGCCCCGTGTCGGCGGTGACGCCGTTGGTCCCCAGAAACAGCACGTCGAAGTTGCGCTGGTCCAGAAACGCCTCGGCGGCCGGGCCGACGCAGGCGTGGCTGCGCCGCCTGACGGTGCCCCCGGTGAGCTTCACGTCGACCCCGGTGTCGGCCAGCTCGAGGGACAGCTCCGGCATGTTCGTCACGCCGACGTAGCTGCTGTCGGGGGCCGCCCGGGCCACCTCCGTCGTGGTCGTCCCGGCGTCGAAACAGACCACGTGGCCGTCGCGTATCTCCTCGCTCGCCCGGGCCGCGATGGCCCGCTTGGCCTCCAGTCGGTCGACCTCCCGCTGGTCGTAGGACCGCTCGCGGCCCGCCGACGAGACGGGGACGGCGCCGCCGTGGGACCGCTCGATGCGGCCCTCGGCCTCCAAGTCCTGCAGGTCGCGGCGGATGGTCGCCTTCGAGAACCCGAGTTCGTCGGCCAGCGTCGCGACCGAACAGCCGTCCTGCTCGGTCACCAGTTGGACGATAGTGCGCTTGCGCTCGGCGGGAAGCATCCATCCGGAGTTTGGCCGGACCGGACTTAGCAGTTCCGCCCGAATCTGTTCGTTTCTGCGCGAAACCGGACGCCCGCCTGAAGCGCCTACAGTTCGTCCACGACGGCGTCGGTGACGACCTCGGTGCCCGCGTCGCCGCCCAGGTCGGGCGTCTTCGGGCCGGATTCCAGCACCGACTCGACGGCGGCCCGCACCCGGTCGCCCTCGTCGTCGTAGCCGAGGTGGTCGAGCAACATCGCGGCCGAGAGAACCATCGCCGAGGGGTTCGCGATGCCCTCGCTGGCGATGCATCTGGTCATGACACCCGAGGCGTACGACGTCATCATCTGCCCGAACCTGGCCGGCGACGTGCTGTCTGACCTGGCGGCCGGGCTGGTCGGCGGACTGGGACTGCTCCCTTCAGCGAACGTCGGCGAGGAGAACGCGCTGTTCGAACCGGTCCACGGCTCCGCGCCCGACATCGCCGGCGAGGGCATCGCGAACCCCC
>PXQZ01000101.1 GCA_003021755.1 Halobacteriales archaeon QH_8_67_36
GACGAAGACGACCCGGGAACCGAACACGGAGAGGGCGAGCCCGTAGCCGAGCCCGCCGAGGATGCTCAGCCGTTCCCGCACGTCGGGGTCGCGAACGTCGAGGAAGCTCGCCAGCAGCCCGTAGACGAAGCCGCCCACGACCCCGTAGAGGACGTGTAGCAGTAGCCCGGGACCGAAGTGCTGTTTGACGTCGCCACCGCTGACGTATCGCGCCCAGAACTCGGCCGTCGGTGGGAGCGCCCTGAATACGGGGATTCGGTAGACGGTCATGCCGACCGTCGCGGCGAGCCCCCCGACACAGCCCCGCGCAGTGGACCGGAGCAGCCGTGCCCGCGACGGGACGCGGAGTGTCGCTGCCTCGTCCGCTCGATCGGACGCCGGCCGGTGAGGTGCAGACATTGTTCCGTGCTGACAGATGTGCCGCGACCATTTCTATCTGGGGGTCGTCACCGAGGGGCCGTCGGGCGCCCCGACAGTCCTAACTACACCGTGGGCGTAGCCGGGGGCATGACTACCGAAGACGCCCAGTCGGCGGCCGGCACCGCCGAGGGGCAAGGTCCCGTCGAAATCGACGAGGAGATGGCCCGCCACCTCGCGAACAAGCGCGAGGAACTGTTCGAGAAGTTCGGCATCCCCGATGCGTTCCCGCCCGAAGTGCTGGAGGAGGCCGAGGGCCGAACCGAGGACGTCTACGCCGAGATTCAGTCGGAGATCGACGAGCGCGAGGACCTGCGCGACATGACCACGTGGACGACCGACCCCATCGACGCACAGGACTTCGACGACGCCATCTCCATCGAGGAGCGCGAGGAGGAGTACGTCCTCTGGGTCCACATCGCCGACGTGACCCACTACGTCAACCCGGAGACTGCGATGTGGGACGAGGCCGTCGAGCGGGGAAACACGGTGTATCTCCCGGCCTACACGGTCCACATGCTCCCGCCGGTACTCGCCGAAACGGTCTGCTCGCTCGTGCCCAACGAGGAACGCCTCGCCCACACCGTCGAGATGCATCTGGACAAGGAAAACCTCGGCTACGAGGAGATAGACATCTACAAGTCCGTCATCGAGAGCGACGCCCGCCTCACGTACACGGAGGCCGAGCGCATCCTTGAGGACCCCGACAGCGCCGACGACCTGCTGGAGGACACCAGCGTGGACCTCGCCGAGAAGACCGAGATGGTCTGGAAGCTGGCCGACCGGATGCACGAACAGCGCAAGGAGGAGGGGTCGCTGGTGCTGAACCCGGCCCGGGACCGCGCTCACACTATCATCGAGGAGTGCATGCTGAAGGCGAACAAGGCCGTCACCCACGAGCTCATGTGGTCCCGCGGGGTCGAGGCGATGTACCGGGTCCACCCCCAGCCCAGCCCCGACGAGTGGGACGAGGCGCTGGTCGAGATTCAGGAACTGGACGGCGTCTCCATCCCGGGGTCGGCCTGGGACGACCCGCGCATGGCCGTCAACGCCACGCTGGAGGAGGCGCCCCAGCGCCAACTGGACAAGATTCAGTGGGCCGTGATGAAGGTGATGCCCCGCGCGAAGTACATGAACGACCCGTTCGGGGGCCACCACGCGCTGAACTTCGAGATATACGGCCACTTCACCTCGCCCATCCGCCGGCTCTCTGACCTCATCAACCACTGGATAGTGTACAGCAACGACGTACCCGAGGACCTCGTCGCGCTGTGTGATCGCGCCAGCGACCGGCAGAAAGACGCCGAGCAGTGCGAACGCGAGTACAAGCAGTTCCTCGAAGAGGTCGGACTGGACCCCTCGGCGGTCAACAACCGCGGCATCGAAGTCGTCGAGTCCGAGTAGACATCGACCGCTCGTGGGACGGTGTCGTCAAGGAGAACCGTCGCTCCGGTCAGCGACCCTCGCCGAGATGCTCGTTGTCCCACTCCGGTAGCCCCTCAATGCGGGGTCGAGGTCCCGACTGGCGGGTGTCAGCGAGCAGTGTACCCGGACGGGTTTGTCCTCGACCACGTCGCGGACGACCAGCCCGGACTCCCCCAAGTCGTCTAGTGACCCCGACAGCACCTTGTCGGAGACGCCGTCGGTACTGCTCTTCACGTCGTTGAACTCCAGTGACCCCTCGGTGGGAAGGGTGCGAAGCAACAGCGGGTGCCACTTTTTCCCAGTACGGCGTCGCCCCGCGGAGAGGGTCGTTCCACGCCCGGAGAGCCGCCGAATCCCCGCGTTCCCGCCCCCATGCCCAGTCACGTTCCCGCGTTCCGGTGGGCGGACGACATAGCTACGGGCCAAGGACAAACGCTTTGGCCCTCACGGCCGCCAGCCCAGACGTGAGCCCTCCAACGCCCGCAATCCGAACGGACGGTCTGCGGAAACGCTACGGTGACGCCGTCGCCGTCGCCGGCCTCGACCTCGCCGTCGAGTCCGGCAGCGTCTTCGGCTTCCTCGGCCCCAACGGGGCCGGGAAGACCTCCACCATCCGCATCCTGACGACGCTGACCGAGCCGACGGCCGGCACCGCCCACGTCGCCGGCGAGCCGGTCAGCGACCGGGGTGCGGTCGTCGAACGCATCGGCTTTCTCCCCGAGGAGCCCCCGCTGTACGACGAACTCACCGGCCGCGAACAGCTGGAGTACATCACCGGACTGCGCGGCCACGACGACCGGGACCGGGTGGAATCGCTTTTAGAGCGGTTCGACCTCGCCGAGGACGCCGACCGCCGTGTCGAGAGCTACTCGAAGGGGATGAAACAGAAGCTCGGCCTGATTCAGGCGCTCGCCCACGAGCCCGACGTGCTCTTTCTGGACGAACCGACGAGCGGGCTCGACCCCCGGGCGGCCCGCACCGTCCGGGACACCATCGGCGAGGTGGCCGCCGCCGACACTACCGTGTTCCTCTCGACACACATCCTCCCGGTCGTCGAGGAACTGGCCGACACCGTCGGCGTCCTCTACGACGGGGAACTCGTAGCCGAGGGGTCGCCGGCCGAACTGACCGAGGGCGTCGAGACCGGCTCGACGCTGGAAGACGTGTTCCTCGAAGTGACGAGCGAACAGCCCCAGCGATGAACCGGCCCGACCGACGCCGGTCCGGCCGTATCGCCCGGGTCGAACTGCGCCGGACGTGGCGCTCGCTGCGGGACAGCACCCGCGGTATCATCCTGGTGGCCGGCGGCCTCCTCGTGCTCCCGCTGTACAGCCTCGGTATCGGTGTCATGGGTTACATCGGCGGCAGGGAAATCCTCACGGCGACACCCGGCGAGGTCAGGTTCGCGACGACCGGCGTGGTGCTACGAGGACGCCATCGCGGGGCTGCTGGCCGCCGAGTGTGCCCGCCTGCTGGCGGTCGCCGCGTTGCCACTGGCCGCGCTCACGGTCGGCATGACCGTCGGGAGCGGGCTGGCGCTGCTGGGGCTCGCCGTGCTATCGACGAGCCTGGCGGTGGTCCTGTTCGGGCTGCTGGCGACGTATGCCGTCGGGCTGGGCCTCAAGCTCGTCGCGGCCCGCTCGGCGTTCGTCGCCCGCCACCGGGCCGCGCTCGGGGGCGCCGCGTCGCTGGTAGTGGTGGCCGTCTGGCTGCTCGCGTGGGGGACGACCAGCGTCCAGCTGGCGCTGTTGCGAGCCGCGACCCGGTCGCCGCTGTCGTGGGTCGGCGAACTGGTCCTGTTCGCGGTCCCGTCGGTCGACGCCGCGCCACTCGCCGCCGGCGTCGCCGCCACGGTCATGCTGGGGAGCCTCCCGGCCGCCGGCGTCGCCTGCCTCTGGCTGGCCGAGCGGGTGTGGTACGGGGATCCGGTCCAGCCCGACCACGGGTTCGACGCCACCGACCGGACGCTGTCGGACCGACTGTTGGCTGGCCGCGTCTCGACGGCCACCCGCGTCGTCGCGGAGAAGTCCTGGCTCCGGGCGAAACGCGCCCCGCTGACCGTCCAGTTCGCCGCCGCGCCGGCGTTGCTGCTGGTCATCCAGTTCCGGACGCTCCTGCTCGAACGGACCGTCCCGCCGACGCTGCCACTGACCGCCGGGCTGGCCGCCGCCGCGGCCGCCGGCGCGGCCTTCGCGCTCAATCCGCTGGGCGGCGAGGAGCGGGTCCTCCCGCTGACGCTGACGGCCGACGTCTCCGGCAAACAGTCCGTGACCGGGCTCGCGCTGGCGGGGCTGCTCCCGGGTGTGACACTGTCGACGCTGCTGGTCGTCGGGCTGGGACTGGCCGCCGGCACGCCTCCGACGATACTTGCGGCCGCACTGACGACGACGATCGTAGCGACGCTCGCCGCCCCTTGGATAGCCGCCGCGGCGGGCGTCGTCTTCCCCAAGTTCGAGCAGTCCACGGTCCGAGGCACGTCGGTGACCGTCCCCAGTGGGTTCGCCTTCGGGCTCTATCTGACGCTCCTCGGCATCGTCGCGGCCCCCGGTGCCGTCGCCGTAGCCGTGGCGATACTCGCGCCGGCGACCGTCCCGTTCGCGACGGCGTGGCTGCTGACCGGCGGTCTCAGCGCGACGCTCCTGCTGGCCGCCAGCGCCGCCACGATGGGGTATCTCTACGCCGCCAACCGCGTCGGCAGCTACCGGCTGGAGTGAGTCAGCAGACCGGCTTCGGGTCCAACCCCATCGATTCGAGCGCCGTCGCGTACTCTTCGTGGGCAACGCCGACAGCTTCGACGGCCGCGTCACGCGCCCGCTCGCGCCCGGACTCGTCGAGCGCCCCGAGGGCGTCGCGGGCCGGACCGCAATCGCTTGCTCCGCTCCGGAGTTCCCGGACCGCATCGGCGCTGCCCTCGTCGGCCTCGTTGACGAAGAAGCTCACCACCTGCAGATAGAACCGGTCGAGTACCAGCGGCGGAGCGACGAGCCCGGCGCCGACCCGCTCGGCAATGCCTTCGACGGTATCGAGGTGCGTCGAGAGGGCATCGGGCTTCCCCGATGGGGCGTCGATACGCTCAGCCCGCTTGCCCGGCCTGCCCGAACGCATCGACAGCGGCGTCGGGGCCGTCGGTCTCGGCCGCCCAGCTGTCGAGCGCCTCGGCCAGCCCGCGCTCCCGCGTCGCCGCGGCCGCCCTCCCCGAGGACACCCTCGTCGTGCCGGGCCACCACGCCGAGACGACCGACCCCGACGACGGCACCTACACCGCCCGGCTCGGCGAGCTACGAGAGCGGCTCCCGGCACTCAAACTCGGCCGCGAGACCTTTGTCGAGCGCATCCGTGGCGACATCCCGCCCCAACCCGCCAACTTCGAGCGCATCGTCGCTATCAACCTCGGCACCGACAGCGCTGACGACGACACCGCGTTCGAACTGGAACTCGGCCCGAACAACTGTGCGGCGGCGCCGCTCTAGAACGGGAGTATCCGGCGGATTCTGTCCAGCAGCGAGACGTCCGCGTCGTTCGTCTCGGGCCCCACCACGTCCTCGTCGGGTAGGATGAGCGTCCGCTCGTCGTCCTTCTCGACGACGATGAGGTCGTCGGCTTTCAGCGCAGCCAGTGCGTCCTCTATCTGGTCGATGGTGACGTCGGCTCGCGAGCGAATCTCAAACCCCGTCATCCCCTCCTGGTGACGGTCCGCGAGTGCGTCGAGTACCACAACCTCCGTCTCGTCCCGATTGCGGTACTCCGGCTTCGCTCTCATACACCCCTCTAAATCCGGCTGACTCTTGGCTTTGTCCCTCGTCTGACTGGCAGTCCGTCGCCAGCGAGGGGTCGTGTTCCGTATTATAGCCCGTACCGCTCTTCGAGCGTCACGCTGTCGTCAGGGGACGTGTAGTTGTGGGAACTGCGAATTCGCTATCACAGTGTCCGGGTCGTAGTACTGGCTCCCGGTTCGTACTGTTCTGTTGAGCAGTACCAGCCAGCATAGTTGTCGACATTGCCGTCCCGAATGATGTACGCACCAGCCTCCCCGAGTTCCTGCTTGTCATCCATCTCTGAGATACATTTCTTCGTTTCTATATATAGATGCCAAGCGGTCAGCGCGCACTTTCTAGACAATCTCCGTAAAAACAACACTCAGCAGAACGAATAGTTTATACCTATATTTCAAGGCGATTAGCTACACCAGACACACCGAGTAAACAAAGGACAGGTCGGCTTAGAGGCCGTACTCCTCAGCCAACGTCGTATTATTCGGGTATGTGTGGTTGTGGTATACTTGCGGGAACTCGTTGTCAGCGACCGTCTCGAACCCCTCTACATCGTACAGTTCAGACTCTGGCCCCCACCTCTCCGTCGAGTAGTAGTTGCCGGCGGATTCCGTATTAGTAATCTCGCCTTCGTTAAGCTGTCGTGCCCACTCTTCTGTGTAAAATGTCGTTCGCACAAGTTCACCTGTCTCGTTGTCTACCGCTCTGAAGAAGATGATCTCCGGCACCCACGTTGGGTCTGGTGCCGTACTGCTGTCTTCCCCGGCCTCCTCATACGCTCTAAGTATGCCTTCATAAGTCACTTGGAAAGCTGAGTCCAGCTCGTTCCGCTGAGTGAAAGTGTACTCAGAGGGCATTTCGTAGGTGATGATGAGATAATCCCCAGTAGTATTTGCAGTTATATTACTGTTGTTCGCGGATGGACCAGCTCGGTGGAACGAGACGGAGCGGTATCTCTATGTTGGTCAAGCATTCGGTAGCATAGCAGGG
>PXQZ01000102.1 GCA_003021755.1 Halobacteriales archaeon QH_8_67_36
CGTGGGACGACGGCGACGGCGCCGACACGTTCGAGACGGTCAACCCCGCGACTGGCGAGCGGCTGGCGACGGTCCGGGAGGGCACACCGTCAGACGTAGCGCGTGCCGTCACAGCCGCCGACTCGGCGCCGAGGAGTGGCGCGAACTCTCCTACATCGACCGCGCGGAGTATCTTTGGGACGTCTACCACGAACTCCGCGACCGTACCGAGGAACTCGGGGAGATCGTGACCAGAGAGTGCGGCAAAGAGCTATCCGAAGGGCGAGCAGACGTGGTCGAGGCCGCCCACACGGTCGAACTGTCGGCGGGCAACGCCTGCTACCCGCACGGCGACGTGGTCCACGCCGTCACCGAACTCACCGCCTGGACGCTGAACAGCGCGACGGAGATTCGAATAGCATAGGGGCTGTCGGCGGAGATCAAAACCGACGGGTGAGCCGTGGCGAGAGGCCCGGACTCTGCGGCCGGCAGTGTCACGGGCTGTGCTACAAACGGCGTCGCTGACGAGGAGCGGTGAAAGGCTGTCCGGACAGCCTTTGGCGGACGAGCGACGCCGTGTGGCCGAGCGGCGAGACGGGCTAAGTAACCGGCATCGACGTGAAAAGCGCCATGCCGGCGGTGAAATATTAACGTCCACGGATAAAAAAGACGCGGTCGGCCACCCTTGGCGGTCGGAGAGCGCGGGAAACTCCTCGTGGGCCGACTCGACTGTCTCCGGAGTGACGGTCGCGGTGACGAGCGCGGGGTCGTCATCCGAACTCGCGAGCGTCGTCCCCCACGGGTCGTACACGGTCGACCGCCCCAGCAACTCGGCCTCCTCGAACCGGTTGGCGGCCGCCCGCTCGACGGCCTCGACGGCACGTCGGCGGTTCTCGCTTACCGCGGCCGCGTCGACGTCGAGTTGCGCGAGCGCGAGTCCCATACGGTCAGTCGGAAGCCATTTCCGGGATTTGCCGGACCCGTTCCGGCAAATCAGCGGTAAATCGTTACGACCGACCGTATCACCGGTCGGATTCGATGTAGTCGTTGAGCGCGCGTTCGAGGTTCCGTAGCTCCTCGTCGAGGTTCCGCTTAAAGAAGCGCTCGACGCCGGGGAGTTTGCCGTCGACCACGAACCGGTTCGTCACTCTCGTCTCCCCGTCGTCGGTGGGTTCCAGTTCCTGCTCGCCCTGGACTCGCATCACCTTCGACCGGCCGATAAAGCGGACGTACTCGGGCTCCCGGCGTTCGACGTCCTCCGTCTCCACCGCGACGGTCCGGTCGACGATGGGAATGGGGAGCGAGATGTGCCACGTCGCGCGGTCGCCGTCGTGTATCTCCCACTCCTCGACGACGCTTATCGGCCGGGCGCGCTGGTCGGGGTCGCCGATGAACTCCCAGACGCGTTCGGGGCTGGCCGCCACTGTCATCGTTCGTTCGACCCGAACAGTCATACCCTGAGTCGGGAGCCGACCCGGATGAATCCACCGACTGGCCGGTCGCTCACCGGGTCAGGGCTGGTGGGGTCTGTCAGCTCGTGGTGACGCGCCACGTGGTCGAGCGGGCGCGTCCCCACTTCTCGATGTCTACTTCGTCGGCTTCCTCGGCGAGACGCGGCAGTCGGGCACCGACCTGCTTTGACGAGAGCCCGAGCTGAGAGGCAATGTTCTTTGCGCGGAAGTAGCTCTCCCCGCGCGAGACGCTCTCCCGGAGGTACTCCAGAATGCGGCGGTCCTCCTCGCTGAAATCCACCATGTTTCCCCGTTCGTGCTGCGTGTTTTTAATGGTTACTTTTATATCATCCGGCGTAGACGTGGATGGCCACGAGCGACAGCGAGGCAGCCACCATCGCGACGCCGAAGGCGAGTCCGCTGTTGGTCAACAGCCCCGCCGTCTCCAGTCCCTGCGCGTCCCGGACAGCGTAGTTGTAGCTCGCTACGGCAGTGATGCCCGCCCCGATCAGGGCCACGACCCCGAAGAGCGCGCCGAGACCGACGCCCATGTCGGTTGCCGACTTGGTTGTCACAACCGTGCGTTCCTCTCTGGCGCACTTAGTTCATTCGGGGCGAGCCACAGGACCTATGACCGTTCGATAGAGAGGCAGCGTAATGAGAAATCCCGCAGCTGTACTGGGTGCACTCGGGCGGTTACAACAGGTCGGCGTCGCCGCGGGCGTCCTCGTCGCGGTCGTCGTGGGCGCGTTCGGGGTCGGCGTCATCGGTGCCCCCGGCGTCGAGACGGTTGAGAACCGGTTCACCGGCGTCTCGGGGAACACGACGACCGTCGGGACGGCCATCACGGTGTCGAACCCCAACCCCATCGGCGTCTCGCTGGGCGGGACGACCGTCGTCTACACCGTCTCGATGAACGACGTGGCCGTCGCCAGCGGCGAGAAGCGGGGCATCAGTCTCGACCGCGGGAACACGACGCTGCAACTCAGCACACGGATGCGGAACGGCCAGATACCGGCGTGGTGGGTCACCCACATCGCGAACGGCGAGCGGACGCAGATCTACATCGACGCGAACGTCACCGACTCGCTCGCGGGCGACCGGTCGTTCGCGGTCACCCAGGAGAAGACCGTCGAGACCGACATCATGGGGGCGTTCAACTCCACCGAAACGCGCCCGGTCGACGCCAACCGGCCGTTCGTCTCCGACCCCGTGCTGTACATCAACGAGACGCGGGGCTCGTGGAACCGTGACGGTCTCACCGAGTCCGAGACGCCGCTGGACGTCGAGTTCGACGTGTACAACCCCAAACCGACGCCGTACACGGTCACCGGAATCGGCTACACGACCTACATGAACGACGTGCGCGTCGGCACGGGGGAGACCGAGAACAGCGAAATAATCATGTCGGGCGAACGCGAGACCGTCGGTATCACGACCACTATCGACAACGGAAACCTCGACGAGTGGTGGGTCACTCACCTCCAGCGGAACCAGAACACGACGATGTACATCGACTTCTACCTCCTCGTCGAGGGCGGCGGCGAGCAGTTCCGCGTCGACCTCGACGCTATCGACTACGAGACGAACGTCGAGACGGACATCTTCGGGAACAAGGACCAGTACCCGACCGGAGAGGGGACCGAATCGAGCGGCGACCCGACCGAGGGCAGTGACGGCCGGAGTACGGACGCCAGTGGCTCGGACGGGACGGCGACCCCGTCCGGCGGCACCGGGACCGACGACGGCGGGTTGCTCGGGACGCTTTGACTACTGAATCGTCGTGTGTTCTGACTCCTCGTCCAGCGCGAGGTTGGTCGCGATTTCCGCGTTCCGGATGGCGTACTCCGCGGTCTGCTGGAGGCTGACAAGCACCTCGCGGACCTGGAGCAGGGCCTCGTTGTCCATCTCCGGCAGGTCGCTGAGGATGTCGTGTTCCTTGTTCCCGATTTCCGCGTAGCTCTCGCGAACCCGAATGGCGGTGTCGTAGTCGCGCTCGACGGCCGCCCGGACCGCGAGTTCGGTTATCTGGTTTACCTCCTCGGTGAAGTCGCGGATGCGCCGCACAGTCGAACTCTCGACGTCGAGCGAGTGGCCGTTGGTTTCCAGGGCGATGTCCGCGATGTCCTCCGCGTTGTCGGCCGTGAGTTCGAGGTTCTTCGCGATGGAGCGGTAGCCGACGAGCGGGAAGCCGTCGTTCAGACCAACCGCCCGTGCGAGGTTCGGGTTCTGGTACGAGGTAAAGAGAAGTCGAAGCAGGAGGACGAAGATCTTGTTGGCCTGTCGCTCGCGGTTCAGCGCCCGCTGGGCGAGGTCCGGATTGCCGTGAGCCAGCGCCTTGACGGCCTCGTTTCGCATCGTCGAGCCCGTCGACTCCAGCCGTTCGAGCAGGTTGTCGAGCGTGAAGTCCTCGGGGTCGACCGAACACCGAATCGTAATCCTGTTTGGCGTCTCCTCGATGACGCCCAGGCCCATCAGCTGGGTCTCGGCGTTGTAGACGGCGTTGATGTGAGCGGACTCCAGGGTCTGTTCTTCGGGTGCCTCGACGTGGATGATACGCCGGCCGAGGACATACTGGGCGACGATGGCCCGTTCGACGGCGTCGGCGTCGAGGTTCTCGGCGTGGATGATGGCCTCCGATTCCTCTTTCCGGACGGATTCGGGCATCACGGTCAGCGTCCCTTTCCCACCCGTTCGCAGCGACACTTCGTCCCCCTTCTCGACGTCGTGGGCGCTCGCCCACTCGGCCGGAAGCGTCATCGCCAGCGTCGACGGTCCGAGTCGTTGGACTTTCCGCGTTTCCATATGCCCTTGGTTACGCGTCGGACACCTTAATCCTCACCATACAGCATATAATCCGCCATAGCATATACAATCGTTTGAAACGCTCCCGAAGCGATCCGCGCCCGTCAGGCCACGACCTCGACGAGCCGACGCTCGTACCGACCCACGCGGACCTGCAACCAGCCGGCCAGTTCGCCGTCGAGTTCGGCGTCGCCGGTGTCGACCCGCAGCGTCCCCACCCCGTCGAGCTTCCGCCGGGAGGCGACCACTTCCACGTCACAGCGCTCGATGACGGCCGGGGAGAACTGCTGGTTCCCGCGGCCGAAGACGAAGCCCTGGCCGCCGACGGGCGAGACGACGATGACGTTCCGGTCGCCCAGCGCCGCGAGGATGTCCGACTCGGCGGCGTCCCGCACGACGACCTCGCCGTCGCGCCAGACGTCGACGCCCAGCGTCGTCCCCTCGAAGCCGAGTCGCTCCTTGATGGCGCCGACGGTGCTCCCGGGGCCGAGGAGGTAGGTCACGCCGTCCTCGACGCTCTCGGCGACGCCCTCGGCGAGCGTCTCGACGGTGCCGCCGCCCAGCTGTTTGGCCGACTGGCGCTGCTCCGTGACCGGCACGGTCGCCACGGCCCGGAGTTCGGTCACCACCTCGCCGCCGCGAAAGGCGTCCTCGTCGATGTCGTTGACCTCGGCGGGCTCGGTCTCGGAGAAGGTCGCGACGATGCGGCCGGCCGCCCGTGGCGAGACGCCAAAGACCGAGGAATACACTTTGACGCCGGCCGGAACGCCGAGGATGGGCGTATCGTCGTTCCGTCCGTCGAGCGTCTCGGCCACGTCGACGGCGGTGCCGTCGCCGCCGACGAACAGGATGCAGTCCGCCCCGCGCTCGACGAACGCCTCGATGGCCGCCCGCGTGTCCACACTCGTCGTTGACCCGGGGTCGACCGGCTCACCCACGACTGTCGGGTCGAACCCCGCCGCGCCCGCGATGGACGCTCCCATCGGATCCCCGTAGGTGACCACCGCGACGTCCCGGCCCACCTCGGCCAGCGCGTCGAGCGCCTCGCGGGCCCGCTCGGGCGCCCGCGGCTCCGCGCCCCGCTTCCGTGCCTCCGCGACCTTTCCGTCGGTGCCCTTCAGCCCGACCCGACCCCCCATTCCGGCGATGGGGTTGACGACGACGGCGATGCGGCGCATACCCGGCCTACTGCACCCGGCGGCAAAAGGCGCACGGGAGCGTGCGATTGAAGACAGCGGCCACGGAAGCAGCGGTATGCTCGAACCGCTCGCGACCGGTGTCAACGGCGACGTCATCAACGCCGCCGGCGCCTTCGTCAGTATCGGCGGCCTCGCACTGACCTTCGGCTGGCTGGCCTATCTCTACCGGTGATCCCCGCCCGGGTCACTCCTCGACCGGATCGACTCGCTCGCGGAGCCACGTCGCCGCCTCCTCGACGGCCTCCGTGTCGGTCCCCTCGAAGCGGACGGTGACGTGCTCGCCGGGGTAGCTACCGACCGTCACCGGGAACAGCTGTCGAACGGTCGCCATCCGGTCGAGCAGCGCGCTCTCGGGTTCGGTCGCGTCGACGGTGACGACGTGGCGCTGCTCGCCGGCGAACTCCTCGGCCACCTCGGCGAACATCCGCTTCATCTCGGCGGGAACGCCCGGCAGGACATAGCAGTTCTCGACCACACAGCCCGGCGCGACCCCTTCGTGGTTCGGCAGGACGCGACTCCCTTCGGGGACCTCGCCGGTCCCATCGGCCAGTTCCTCGTGGCTGTAGCCGCCCTGTTCGGTCAGCCACTCGATGGCCTCCTCGCTCCTGACCACGTCGCGGCCGAAGGCCGCTGCGACCCCCTCGACGGTCACGTCGTCGTGGGTCGGGCCCAACCCGCCGGTGACGACGACGGCGTCGTAGTCGGCGTGGTACTCGTTGACGACCCTGGCGATGTCGGCGGTCCGGTCGGGAACGGTGGTCATCCGCTCGACGGTGACGCCGCGGTCCCGTAGCCGTTCGCCCAGCCACGCGGCGTTCGTGTCGACCGTCTCGCCGACGAGCAGTTCGTCCCCAACCGTGACCACCGCGACGCGCATGCGATGGGATAGGGCTGCCGGCTACAAATACTGTCTGCTGCCGAGAGTTGAAATACGGTGGCGGGGCAACCCCCGCTGTGACGTTCGTACTCGGACGAGAGGAGGGCGTCGAGGCGGGACCGGCGGGTGACCTCGGCCACTACCGCGCCCTCGACGGGAGCGAGGGCGCGCCGCTGCACATCGACCTCGACGGGCCCCACGCCACGCTCGTCGTCGGCAAGCGCGGCTACGGCAAGTCGTACACGCTGGGGGTCATCGCCGAGTCGCTCGCACGGGCCGACGGTGTGGCGCCGGTCGTCATCGACCCGATGGGCGTGTTCGACACGCTGGGCGAGGCGGTGCCGACGACCGTCGTGACCGACCCGGCCGTGACGCCGGGGTCGCTCGACCCGCGGTCCTGGTGTACGCTGCTGGGGCTCTCCCCGGAGAGCGGCGCGGGCGGCCTCGTCTGGCAGGCCGCCGGCGACTGCGACTCGCTCGCCGAGATGCGGGGCCACGTCGAGGGGACCGACGCGCCGGAGGCGGACAGACGGGCCGCGACGAACCACATCAGACTCGCAGAGTCGTGGGGTGTCTTCGACGAAGACGGTCTGACGGCGGCGGCCCTCGGCGGGGGCGAGATAACCGTCGTCGACGTCTCCGGGCTCGACGCCGCACCGATGAACGCCGTCGCCCGCGGTGTCGGCGAGGCGCTGTACCGCGCACGGGTCGACCGGGACATCGCCCGTCTCCCGTGGGTGCTCGTCGACGAGGCCCACGCCTTCTTCGACGGCGTGGCCCGGTCGGCGCTGGAGACGATCCTCACGCGCGGTCGCGCACCCGGTGTGAGCCTCGTGATGGCGACACAGCGCCCCAGCGTCGTCCCGGAGGTGGCCGTCTCGCAGTCGGATATCCTCGTCTCTCACCGGCTGACGTCCGAGGCTGACCTCGACGCGCTGGCGGCCGCACAGCCGACGTACATGCAGTCCTCGCTGGCGGAGCGACTTCCGACCGAACCCGGTGACGTGCTCGTCGTCGACGATGCGACGGAGACCGTCCACGCGGCGCGGATACGGGAGCGCGCGACGCCACACGGTGGGGAGAGCCCGAACGCAAGCGACGTGAATAGAGAAGTAAGTCGAGGCCCTACCGACTGAATCGGTCGCCGTTATCGGCCGGCGGCCCGGCATCGCCGCCCGCCGGCCCACGACCGGGCTCGGTCGACCGGGTCGACAGGTGCGACTTCAGGAACTCCGCGGTCGTCCCGTACACCGACCCGTAGTGAGCGCCGTCGAAGGGGAAGCCGTGCCCGCCCGAAACGACGCGGTGGTCGACCGTCGTCAGCGGGTCGAGCGCCTCGGTCAGCATCGCCGACTGCCGTGGGTCGACCACGTGGTCGTCCTCGCCGTGGAGCAACAGCGTCGGCGGCATCGACACGTCGGCCTGTTCGACCGGGGAGGCGAGTTCGTACGCGGCGGGGCGTTCCTCGGGCGACCCACCCAGATACGCCTCCCGCCGGTCGTCCAGTCCCATCCGGAAATCGTAGACGCCGCTGTAGCCCGCGACGGCGGAAAGCGCCGACGAAGCCCCGGGGTACTGGTCGGGTTCGAGCGCTGGGTCGTCGGCCGTCGCCGCAGCCAGCACAATCAAGTTCGCCCCGGCGGAGTGGCCGACGGCGGCGAGACGCTGCGGGTCCACCCGCTCACAGTCGGCCCGGCACCACTCGACGGCGGCTTTCACGTCGACCAGCGCGGCCGGGAACGTCCACTCGGGCGCGAGTCGGTACTGCGGCTCGACGACCAGATAGCCGTCCGCGGCGAGGTCGATGGCATGGCGGGCGAACTCCCCCTTGTCGCCGACGGTGAACCCGCCGCCGCGGACGAGGACGGCGGCCGGTTTCTGGCCGGTCGTCGCGGTGTCCTCGTACACGTCGAGGCGGAGCGTCTCGCCGTCGACCTCGTGGAACGGCACGTCGCGGCGAACCCTGATTGTCGTCTCCTCGTGGGTGTTCACGGGCTATCGTCGGGCCGAGTCGGATAAAAACGGTTCGTCGTTTCAGTCGCCTTCGGCGAGGTCTCCGAGTGCGGTGTAGTCGTGGGATGCCCCACTGCTATCAGCCCGATTTCAGTAGTGGACCGTCAGCAGTTCGTCACAGACGTCACGAATCTTGCTATTTCCGACCAATCCACGCGCTACAGTGGGTTTCTCGACGGGTGAGAGTCCCAGTTCTCGTCGGAACACCGATCCGTGGGGTCCCGACAACGGATATCGACGTACCGATAGAGCAAAGAGGGGAAATGCACTATTCATAGGGAATAGATGTACGAGCGGTTCGTTCTGGCGCTCTCTCTGCTCGGCGGGGCCTCGCTGTTGTCCGGCGTCCTGGCGTGGCGTCGGCGTCACAGTCCCGGCGGGACGCCGATGGTCCTGTTCCACGTGGCGCTGTCCATAGGAGCGTTCGCTTACGCCCGGGACATCACCACGACGACCCTTGCCACGCAACTGGTCTACCGGCAGGTCGCGACCGTCGCCCAGAGCGTCGTCGCCATCTCGTGGCTCTACGCGGCCCTCCAGTACGCGGACTTCGACCGACCGCTGACCCGTCGGGTAATCGGCCTGCTGGCCCTGGACCCGCTCTTGCTCGTCATCGCCTTCCTGCTGCCGACCGTCACGCTGATACAGACGCCGGCCACGGGGACCACCGGCTCGCTGCTCAACGCCGCCGACGCGGGGCTCACGCCGCTGTTCCTGGTCCATACGGGGACGATCCTCGTCACCGCGCTGGCGGGGACTGTCGTCCTCATACGGCTGTTCGTCCGGTCGCGCCACCTCTACCGGACACAGGCCGCCGCGGTGCTCGTCTCCGCGCTGGCGCCCTGGACCGTCGCACTCACACAGCAGTACTTCCTTCGGGTCCCGGAGGACGCGACGATATTCGCGTGGGGTATCTCGGGCGTCGCGCTGACTGCGGGCCTTTACACCTTCAAGACGCTGGATCCGGTCCCCGCGGCCCGGTCGACCATCGTCGAGACCATGGGCGACGGGACGCTCGTTCTCGACGAGGACGGGCGAATCAGCGACGCCAACCCCGCTGCTCGGACGCTGCTCGCGGACGGCGACGGGGCCCTCGTGGGACGACACATCGAATCGGTCATCGGGGAGTGGGGCCGGTTACGGATCGGCGAAGACGGCCGCCGGGACTGGGAGGAGCTGGCGGTGACCGTCGACGGCGACGAGCGGTTCCTCGAAGTGGAGACGACGCCGTTCACCGACCGGTTCGACGAGGCAGTCGGGACCCTCGTCGTATTGCGGGACGTCACCGACCGGAAGCGCCGCGAGCAGCGGCTCGAACAGTACAAGCTCATCTTCGACTCGGTCACCGAACCCGTCTACGTCCTCGACGCCGAGAACCGCATCGTCCGGTACAACGACCCCTTCGCCGACCTGGTGGGGTACGACGGGAACGCTCTGGTCGGTGCGCCCGTCTCCGTCGTCCTCGGGCCGGAGCCGACGGTCACCGACGGCGAGTTCCGTAACCGGACCGAGGCGACGGTACGGACGGAGTCCGGGGCCGACGTCCCCTGCGAACTGGACCTCGCCCCGGTCGCGCTCGACGACGGTGACACCGGCCGGGTCGGCATCATCAGGGACATCAGCCGCCGGAAGGCCATCGAGTCCGAACTGGCAGAGACGACCGAGCGCCTGGAGACGCTGGTTTCGGCCTCGCCGCTTGCCATCGTCGCCCACGACACCGACGGTGTCGTCGACGTTTGGAACCCCGCCGCGGAGTCGCTCTTTGGCTGGACCGGCGAGGAGGTCAGGGGGGCGCAGCTGCCGATCATCCCCGAGGACCGCGAGGGTGAACTCATCGAGCAACACGAACGGATCCGGAACGGAGAACGTCTCACCGGCCGGGAGACGGAACTCCTGTGTAGGGACGGCCGGACGATTCCCGCCAGGGTCTCGGCGGCCCCGATACGCAACGCCGACGACATCGTCGGCACCGTCGCCATCATCGCAGACATCACCGAACAGAAGGCCAGACAGCGACAGCTCGAACGCCAGAACGAGCGGCTGGACGAGTTCGCCAGCCTCGTCAGTCACGACCTACGGAACCCGCTCCAGGTCGCGGCGGGGCATCTACAGCTCGCACGGACCGCCGACGGAGCGGCCAGCGACCACATCGACGACGCGGAACGCGCCCTGAAACGGATGGAGGACCTCATCGACGACACCCTCACGCTCGCCAGACGGGGGCGGGACATCGGCGAGACGGAGTCGGTCCCGATAGCGAGACTGACCGAGCGGGCCTGGGCGAACGTCGCGACGGGGGCCGGGACGCTCTCGGTGGCCGACCCGCCGGTCGTTGACTGTGACCCGGACCGCATGGTCGAACTGCTGGAGAACCTCTTTGGCAACGCGATACGCCACGGCGGCGGGACCGAAACCGACCCGGTCACCGTGACCGTCGGCGCGCTGGACGAGGGGTTCTACGTCGCCGACGACGGGCGCGGCATCCCCGAGACGGAGGCCGAAACGGTGTTCCAGTCGGGCTACACGACGGCGGACGACGGGACCGGCTTCGGGCTCGACATCGTCAAGACCATCGCTGACGCCCACGGGTGGCGCGTCGACGTCACGGAAAGCGGGTCGGGCGGCGCACGCTTCGAGTTCCGGTTCTAGGGGTGCGCGAAGTAGGCGACCGACTCGCCGTCGGGGTCAACCCGGTCGACCCGGGCGAAGCCGATGCGCTCGAACTGAAGCATCTCGTCGGGTTCGTAGCCGAGCAGACCGGACTCGGCCACGCCCGTCACGTCGCCGTCCATCGTCCGGAGTCGCAGGGCGGGGCCGTCGGCCGGTGCCCAGTGGACCACGTCGACGCCCTCCTCCCGCACCGCCGTGATGTCGTCACCGACGTACTCGAACGCATTGCGGGTGTGTCGGACACAGCCGTACCCCTTCAGCCAGACGCGGTTGCCGTAATCCGGCAGGTCGTCGCCCTCGACAACGACGCCGGCAGTGACGGGGATGTCCCGCCGGCCGCGGTCCTCGAAGTCAGGATGCAGCGGCGGCTGACCGGCGTCGGGCCCACCGACGACCTGACGCTCGACCAGTCCGTCGTGGGACGCGTCGTCGCGGACGAAGAAGGCACGGTCGGTGTCGTCGTCTATCAGGTCGCGGTTGTCGGCGTACACCGACGATATCGCGAGGTCGACGTCGGAGGTGGAGGTGCCCAGTTCGACCATCGCGTCGACGAGCGCCTCGCCGCGGATACCCCGTCGCCGGAGGCTGGCGACCGTCGGCGCGCGCGGGTCGTCCCAGCCGTCGAGTTCGCCCTCGGCGATGTGTTCGTCGATGGTCGACGTGGACATCCCCACGTCGTAGGCGTCGACCTGTACGTGGCCCCAGTGGACCACTTCGGGGTACTCCCAGCCGAAGTAGTCGTAGACGAACCCCTGGCGCTTCGCTGAGTCCTGGAGGTCGATGCCGCGGATGATGTGGGTGATGCCGAGCAGGTGGTCGTCCACGCCGCTCTGAAAGTCGAGCATCGGCCAGCAGCGGTAGTCGGCCGCTTCCTCGCGCGGGTGGGGCGTGTCTATCATCCGGAAGGCGACGAAGTCCCGCAACGCGGGATTCTTGTGCGTGATGTCGGTGCGGACCCGCAGCACCATCTCGCCGCTGTCGTACTCGCCGTCGATCATCGCCTCGAACTCCTCGGCGACCGTCTTGGCGTCTTTCTCGCGGTGGGGACAGGCCTCCCCGCTGTTTTTCAGGTCCGAGAACTCGCCCTGCGGACACGAGCAGGTGTAGGCCCCGCCCAGGTCGATGAGTTCGCGGGCGTGGTCGTAGTAGATATCGACGCGGTCACTGGCGCTAAAGACGTCGTCGGGCTCGAAGCCGAGATACGCTATGGCGTCGAGGATTTCATCGTAGGCGTCGAGGTCCGGTCGCTTTGTCTCGGGGTCGGTGTCGTCGAACCGGCAGACGAACTCGCCGTCGTAGCGGTCCTTGTAGGTCCCGATGACGGCGGCCATCCGCGCGTGGCCGATGTGCCACGGGCCGTTGGGATTCGGGGCGACCCGCATCCGGACCTCGCCCGCCTCGGCGTTTGGCAGGTCCGGGAGCGGACGGTCATCACCCTCGTCCTCGCTCTGTATCTCGTCGAGTCGCTCGGGGGCGAGTTCGGCGATGCGCTCGCGGCGCTCCTCCCCGTCCATCCCGTTGACCCGCTCGACCACCGGGGCGATGATGCCCGGAATCTCGTCGCCGTACTCGCGAAACTCCGGGTTCTCGCCCATCAGCGGCCCCATGATGGCCCCGACCTGTGCCTCGCTGTCGTGTTTGACCGCGTTGAGGAGGGCGTTCGTTTCGGCGGCCGCCTCGATACGCTGGCGTAACGCGTCGTTCATGCTCGAAGTCCGGCGGGCGGCCCCAAAACGCCGTCGGGTTCGGTCAGCCGCCGGCGTAGCCGCCGACCCGCTCCAACGCAGTCAACCGACGAACTGTTCGACGGCGTCGCCCAGCGAGTGAGCCGGGTCCGTCGAGACGACCAGCGTCTCGAACCCGTCGCGGGCCGGTCGCCGCCGCGACAGTCGTCTTCCCGACCCCGCCTTTGCCGCCGTAGAAGACGAACCGGGTCACGGATACCCGTCGGTGTCGGAGATCGTCACCGTTCCGCCGGATGACCGTGGTAATGCTTGCTCCAGCGGGAGCGGATTCAGGGAGCCGAAAAGTCCCGCCCGTAGCCGGGTAGCCAGCACGGGCGAGGTCGGCAATACCCGACAGCAGGTCGCGCGCCTCGTTGTCGGGCAGCACTTCCAGGTTCTCCTTGCCGCTGGTGACCAGTTCCTGGGCCCGCGTGCGGGCGTACTCGATCGAACCGGCCGCCCGGAGCGTCTCGACGGCGGCGTCGATTTCGGCCTCGGAGACGGCTTCGACGGAGTCGGTGTCGACGAGGTTCGCCACGTCGACGCCCTGCTGGCGGGCGTGTAGCGTTACCAGCGTCTGCTTGTTCTCGACGAGATCCGACCCCCGTTGCTTGCCGAGTTTCTCCGAGGGCGTCGTCAGGTCCAGCAGGTCGTCCCGAATCTGGAACGCCCGACCCACGTCGAGCCCGTGGTTGTACAGCGCCTCGACGGTGCCCTCGTCGGCACCGAGCAGGGTGGCCGGGATGGCCGCCGCCGCGCCGTACAGCACGGCGGTCTTGAGTTCGACCATCTCCAGATACTCGTCGGGCGTCACCGCGTCGCGGGCCTCGAACTCGATGTCCAGTGACTGCCCCTCGCAGATGCGGGTGCAGGTCTTGGCCAGGCGCTTGTTCGCGGCGACGGTCCGGTCGTGGGCTGCGCCCGTCGAAAGCAGAAACTCGAAGGCCTTGGAGTAGAGCGTGTCGCCGGCCAGGATGGCCGTCGAGAGGTCGTACTCCTTGTGGACGGCGGGAACCCCGCGACGGAGGTCGTCGTCGTCCATAATGTCGTCGTGGATGAGCGTGAACGTCTGGATGACCTCGATGGCGATGGCTGCCGACAGCAGGTCGAAGCGGCCATCCTCGCCCGTCGCGAGCGGGTCAACGAGGCGCTCCCCGAGGAGCTCCCGGTCACGCGACCGGAGGGGCTCTACGAGGCG
>PXQZ01000103.1 GCA_003021755.1 Halobacteriales archaeon QH_8_67_36
CGCGAAGATGGTCCGGGCAGCCATGTCGGTCAGGTTGACGCTGAGCGTCTCGGCCGGCTCCGCGTCGTTGGAGAGGTTGTCCGGCCGGAGTTCGATGGCGTCGGTGTCAGAAGGGACGGCGACGTACTCGCTGGCCTCGCCGAACGCCAGCCCGTCGGCGATGACTGCCTCGCCGGCCGTTACGTCGACGGGAGGAGCGTCCGGGACGGCGTGGACGACCCGGACGTTCGTGCTGCCGGCCGCCGCGGTGGTGTCGTCGTCGGTCAGCAGCGACACGGTGAACTCCTGGTTGTTGCCCGACACCTCGCCGATGGCCGCGGCCGTCTGGGGGCCGCTCTCCAGCGCGACGGTCGCGTCGAACACGGGGTCATCTCCGTCGGTCGGCGTAACAGTGACCTGGTGGTCACCGGTTTCCAGGGACAGGTAGTCGCTCACCGTTTCGAAGGGAACGTCCGTCAGGACCGCCATCTCGTTGACGGCAACGTCAACGTTCGGCGCGTCCGGCGCGAGGTGGGCGACTCGGAGCATCGCGTCGCCCTCAGCGGGCGTCTCGGTTCCGGGTTCGGTTTCCTCGCCCGTCCCGGTCTCGGTGGGCTCGGCCGTCTCGGCGTCTACCGGCGTCATCTCGGCGGGTTCGGCCCCGGTCGGTGTCCCGCTATGTCCGTCGCCATTGCTACAGCCGGCGAGTGCGACCAGCGCACCGCCGGCGACCGTCAGCACACCGCGTCGAGTCTTGCTGTTCCGTCGCATCGGTAGGCCCGTCAGCACCGGCTCGTATGGTAAGTGACAGTGTACGGGCGATAAGACGAGTTTTAATTGGAGTCCGATAGACGATACCCGAACCGAATACAGGCTCTGACGGGCGTCGAACAGTGGTTCGACCGAGTAACATCTGATTGGACCCCGAGCGGTGTCACGCTTCGAAGAGGCCGTCGACGATTGCCTCGGGGTCGAACGGTTCGAGGTCGTCGTACCCCTGTCCGGTTCCGAGAAAGAGGATCGGTTTGCCGGTGACGTGGGCCACGGAGATGGCCGCGCCGCCCTGCGGGTCGGCGTCGGCCTTCGTGAGTATCGCGCCGTCTATCTCGGCCGCGTCGTCGAACTCGCGAGCGCGGTTGACCGCGTCCTGGCCCGCGACGGCCTCGTCGACGAACAGCGTCATGTCCGGGTCGATATTGCGGTCTATCTTTTCCAGTTGGGCCATCAGGTCGTCGGAGGTGTGGAGCCGCCCGGCGGTGTCGCCAAGCACCACGTCCACGTCGTTGGCCTTCGCGTACTCGACGGCGTCGTAGACGACGGCCGTCGGGTCCGACCCCTGCTCGTGGGTGATTATCCTCTTGCCGAGGTTCTCGGCGTGCTTTGCCAGCTGCTCGTTGGCGCCGGCGCGGTAGGTGTCGCCGTTTGCCAGCACCGTCGAGAGCCCGCGGTCCTCGAAGTACTGCGAGAGCTTGGCGATGGTCGTCGTCTTCCCGACGCCGTTGACGCCGGTGAAGACGATGACTACGGGCTTCTCGGCGTCCTGAATCCGCTCGTCGAAATCGAACTGTCCGACGCTGATAACGTCGTACAGCGCTTCCCGCAGGGCGTCACGGACGAGGTTGCCCGTACTGGAGAGGCGCCGGCGCGTCTCGCCGGTGAGGTTCGCCTCGACGCCACCGAGAATCTCGTTGGCGACGCTCATCTCCACGTCGCTGGACAGCAGTGCGAGTTCGAGGTCGTCCAGATGGCCCCGGAGGTCCTCTTCCTCGATGACCGTCTTCCCCGTAGCCATGATCTTGGCCTTCTCGGTGAAGCTGCGGCCGCGGCTGTCCTCGTCGGGTGCCAGGTCAGGAACGGTGTCTTCGTCCGAGGACCCTTCCTCGGCGACAGTGGCCGCCTCGGTGTCGTCCTCGACATCGGCTTTGGCTGCCGCGTCAGTGCCTTCCTCGGTGGCATCGACGGCCGCCTCGGTATCGTTCGCAGCGGCCTCGACGACCGTTTCGGTGTCGTCGGCAGCGTCGCCAGCCGCTTCCGCGTCGGCTTCGGCAGTGTCGTCTCCAGCCGTCGCTGCCCCGGTGTCGGCGTCGTCCGCGACGGCGCTCTCGTCGCTGTCGGTCGGCGATTCGTCTCCGGAGTCCGGCGACGCTGCGTCGGGTTCGGCCTCGGCGACGTCCGCCGCCTCGTCCTCGACGGCCTCCTCGTCGACGTCTTCCTCGACGTCGCTGGTGAACCCGCTGAGCTTGTCCTTCAGTCCATCGAACATGGGGACCTTACTCGTCGGACTGTTGCTCTTCCTGCTGTTGCATCATCTGCTGCATCTGCTGTTGCTGCATCTGTTGGGCCTGCTGTTCGAGTTCGTCCATCTCGCCCTCGACCTTGGCCTTGTCGTCCCGCAGCCCCTCGATGTGGCCGTCCAGGGTCTCCTGCTTGGTTTCGAGCGTGTCGACGGCGCCGTCCTGGTCGCGCTCGGCGGCGTAGCCGCCGCCCAGGGAGACGACGATTTCGTCGATGTCGTCGACCGTCGCGCGGACGTAGGCGTCGCCGCCGAGCGGGACCTGTACCGTCGAGCCCGACTCCAGCACGTCGATGGCCTCGATGGCGTCGTCGATGTCGGACTGTTTCTGCTGCAGGCGCTTGACTTCCTCGTCGATGGCGTCCATCTCCTCTTCGAGCTGTTCGATTTCCTGCTGGAGCTGCTGCATGCCGCCGCCACCGCCGCCGCCACCCATCATGCTGCCACCTCGTCGATGGAAATCTGTGTACGCTTGAGGTTGTGCTGGGAGCCGAAGTCACTGTAGACGCGCTCGGTTGCGACGTCTTCGTTTGGCGCCTCGACCTCCTTCTCGAACTGCTGGGGCCCGTCGCGGGCCGGGAAACTACCGCGAACAGTGTACGTGCTCATACCCTCCGGTGCGGGCAGGACAGGGAAGTATCTTCCCTTTCAGTGTTTTTTCGCCGAACCCACGAACTCCGGGACGGCGGCGGGTTTCGGGACGCCAGTACCGTCATCAACGAACGCCCCGGACGTTCGTTGGCGGCCACTTGTCGGGTTCGCGGCCGTCACGCTGGGTGTACGCGGTGGTACTGCCGCCGCCCGGTCAGGACTCGGGGTCGTATATCATGTCACCGCCGCACATCGGACAGGACGTTCTGAGCACCTCCGTCGCGTAGTCACACCGCCGGCAGACGAGCGGTTTCGGTTCGTACACTGCCGGTTTTTTCTCCGACATGTATCTATGTACGTCTTCTGTCATGATAAA
>PXQZ01000104.1:0-11050 GCA_003021755.1 Halobacteriales archaeon QH_8_67_36
GGGCCGACCATCAGCGGGCACCCATCAGTGGAACCCCCGCTCGACGTCTTCCTCGATGACGTCCTCGAACTCGGCCTCCAGCAGCGTTTCGGCCTCCTCGAAGGTGTCCGTCAGGTCGTCCATCCGGTCGGGTCGGTCGTACTGGTCGTACTCCATCGGGCCGTAGGCGGGCGAGTCCATCGCGTCGAGCATGTCCTCGACGAGCGCCCGCGGCGTCGTCGGCGCGTCGGCGTGGGTTTCAAGCACCGTCTCGAGGTCCTGTGCCTTCTCGCGGGCGTCGTCCTCGTCTTCGGGGCCCTGCTGGACGCCGAAGACGCCGGTCCCCTGCTCGGGGAACAGCGGGTCGATGTCGTCGTCTATCTTCCGGGCGACCTGCGAGCCGACACCCTGGACGGACATGGGATCTTTCGCGTAGGTCTTCAACTGGTACACCCCCGCCGAGGGGTGACCGATGTACATGTCCTCGCCGATACCGCTCGCGCGGTCGCCCCCCACGGCGCGCCACCCGCCGGGGTCGGCGTCGCTGTCCATCACGTCTTCGATGACGTCCTGCCAGCCACGAACGCGCATACGCCGGCCTTGGGTCCCGGCCAGAAAGAACCCATCGGTCCCGACGATGCCGGGGATCGAATACGGCACCGGACACAGCTTCGTGTAACTGCGACGGACGAATCAGGGGCCGACGCGTGGCAACTAGGGCCGGCGACACCAACAGCTTCTCCTCGTTGTCATCCGCGTGTTCGGGCTCGTGGTGGACTCGATAGCGTGGACGTGCCCGCCGTCTCGGTCAGCAGCGAGGCGGAGACGGCCGGCGGGACCGACGGACTCGACCCCGAACCGGTGGCCGACGACCCGTCGCCAGACGTGCTGAAGACACGGCGAACGACTCGTCGCCGACGAGCCCAACGGTTTTGGGTCGCCGCCAGGGATAGAAGGTATGGGGAGCGAGACCAACGTTCTCGGCGGGGAGCTCGCGGCCTGTTCGATGGATCCGACGACGGGGTTCAAGCGCGACGGCTACTGTTACCCGCTCCAGCGTGACCCCGGCCGCCACGAAATCTGTGCGGTGATGACCGACGACTTCCTCCAGTACAGCAGGGCACAGGGCAACGACCTCGTCACGCCCCGACCCGAGCTGAACTTCCCGGGGCTCGATCCCGGTGACCACTGGTGTGTCTGTGTGCCGCGCTGGAGAGAGGCCCGCGAGGCCGGCCACGCGCCGCCGGTCGTACTGGACGCGACGAGCGAGGACGTACTCGACGACGTGGCGCTGGAAACGTTACGCGAGTACGCCCACGACGGGGCGAACGCGGAGTGAGCACGCCGGGGCGGTGCTCTCGGTCCTCGGGATGACCGCCGCCGTCCTGGTCGTTCGGACCGTCTCGCCCCCCTTCGGCGCGCTCGCTGGCGGGCTCCGTGTGGCGTCTCTGCGCGGCTGGCGACCCGTCGCCGACGGGTGACCGACAGCGTTTTTCCGACGCCGCTCGTTGCCATGTCCGTGCAATTACGCGGCGTCGTCGTCGGCGTGAGCGACCCCAAAACCGTCGACACGAGACACGGCGAGAGCGAACTCTGCGAGGTGACGCTGCGGCCCGACCGGGGCGCCGGCGAACCGACGACCGTGACGCTGTGGGGGAAGTGGACCGAGACGGCCGACTACCTCGACCCGGGGATGGAACTGGCCGTCTACGACCCCGACGAGCGCGAGTACCGGGGCGAGACCCAGTACTCCGTCGGCGGCGACGCCACCGTCGTCGTCGAACCCTCCTTCCTCGTCGACGTGACCGACATCCGGGCGTGGGTGCAGTGTCCGCGGATGTACTACCTCCGGAAACTCGACGGCGCGGAACTGGCCTACCCGCTGGTCAAGGGGACCGTCGTTCACGAGGTGTTCGGTGACCTCCTGCGCGGGCGTGACGTGGAGACTGCCATCGAGAACCAGGTCCGCGAGGCCGGGCTCGACATCGGCCTGCTCGGCCGGACGGCCGAGGAGGTAGCCGGCGACGCCCGTGACCACGCGAAGGCCATCGAGGGATGGCTCAAGCAGGGGACGCTGACCGAAGCGGACGGAGCGGCGAAAGCCGCTGACAGGAGCGAGCGGGACTTCAGTCCCGCGGAGAGCCAGTGGCGCTCCGAGATGACGCTCATCTCCGACCGCTACGGGATGAAGGGGCGGGCCGACGCCGTCCGGCGCGGGATGCCGGTCGAACTGAAGACCGGGAAGAACACCAAACGCGAGCCTCGCTTCCAGGACAAGGTTCAGGCGACGGCCTACGCGCTGATGCTGGGCGAGCGGGACGCAAACTCCCTCGACGCCAGTGCGGTTGTGGCCGGCGACGGCGGGGCCAACCAAACGCCAATCGAGGCGGCGCCCGACACCGGCACACTCCTCTACACGAAAAACGCCGCCGTCGAGCGCACCGAGGAGAGCGGCGACCTCTCCCCGGCCAAGGAGTTCTCGATCGGCGCGGGGCTGCTGCAATACGTCATCCGGACCCGCAACGCCATCGCGGCGATGGAACACGACACGGGGGTACCGACGGGGTACGAAGCCAACGCCAAGTGCGAGTACTGCTTCGAGCAGGACACCTGCATGGCCGTCTCGGGCCGGCTTGACCAGGAGTCCAAGGCCGGGCAGGTCGGCGTCGCCATCCCCGGCGAGGAGCGCGAGTACTTCGAGCGGTTCTACCGGGCTATCGAGGCCGAGCGCCGCGCGGTCCACCGCGAGTACGCCAAGCTCTGGGAGCAGACGCCCGAGGAGCGGGCCGACGACGACCGGGCGCTTGTGAACTTAGAGCCCACGGGTACGACCGAACTCGACGGCGGCCGCTGGGAACTCCGGGCGAAGGGGACCGGCGCCGTCTCGAAGATACGCGAGGGCGACTACGTGATGGCCAGCGACGGCGACCCCGTCAACGGCGACGCCGAACTGGGACGGGTCCAGCGGTTGAGTAGCGGGGCGCCAAGCGCCCCGGAAGGCGCGAACGGCGAAGCCGTGAGCGAAGACGGCGAAATCGTCGTCACGACTGACGAACCCCTGGAGCTGTGCCGGCTGGACGTCTATCCATCCGAGATAACGACCGACCGGCTCCAGAACGCGCTCCACGACGGCCTGCTCACCCAGCCGCCGGAGCGCAAGGACGTGCTGTTCGGCAGGCGTGAACCCGGCTTCGCACCAGTCGAGGAGACGTTTATCGACAACAACGAGGCCCAGAACGAGGCCTGCCGGCTGGCCGTCGGCTGCGAGGACTTCGCGCTGGTACATGGCCCGCCCGGGACGGGCAAGACCTACACGCTGGCGCGGATGGTCCGGGCGCTCGTGGAGGGGGCGAGGCGGAGCCCCGCCGAAGGGTTGAGCGGGGAGCGCGAGGCGGGGACCGCCTCGGATGCGAACGGCGACAGTCGTGAGCAAAGCGACCCGCGAGACGGAGGCGACCGGGTCCTGCTCTCCGCGTTCACGAACCGCGCCGTCGACAACGCCATCGAGGCCCTGGAAGACCAGGGATTTACCGACATCGTCCGGGTCGGGACCGAGAGCGGCGTTCGAGAGGACATGCACGAATACAGGCTAGAGCAGTCCGGCGACCCCGAGGAGTGTGCCGGCACCCTGCAGAACGCGCGGGTGGTCGCAGCGACGACGGCGACCTGTGGCGGAACGGCGATGCAGTCCCAGTCGTTCGACGCCGCCGTCGTCGACGAGGCCGGCCAGTTGACGGAGCCGGGGACGCTCGCGGCGACGACGCTCGCCGACCGGTTCGTGCTGGTCGGCGACCACCAGCAGCTTCCGCCGGTCGTGCAGTCCGACGACGAGACGCTCTCGACGTCGCTGTTCGAGCGGCTCATCGAGGAGTTCCCGGACGCCGGCGTCATGCTTGACCGCCAGTACCGCATGGCCCAGCGCATCCAGGCCTTCGCCTCCCAGGAGTTCTACGACGGCCGGCTGCGGCCGGCCACTGGCGAGGTGGCCGCCCAGCGCATCGACGACCTCGACGGGGTTGCGATGGACACGCTGCCGGCACGTCTGCGGGACGGCGTGGCCTTCGTCGACCCCGACGGTAGCCAGACGGGCAACACCAACCCCGCGGAGGCCGACGCGGTGGCGGAGGTGGTCACAGCCTACCGCGAGGCCGGTGTCTCCGCCGACGATATCGGCGTCATCGCGCCGTTCCGCGCACAGGTCGCCGAACTGAACCGTCGGCTGCCGGACGTGGCCGTCGACACGGTCGACCGGTTCCAGGGGTCGAGCAAGGAGGTCATCGTGGTCTCCTTCGTCGCGACGGGGACGCTGGAGGGCCCCATCTTCGAGGACTACCGGCGCATCAACGTCGCGCTGACCCGGGCGAAGAAGGCGCTCGTCCTCGTGGGCGACGCCGACGCGCTCGGGACCGACCCCGTCTACGGCCGGATGGTCGAGTGGGCCCGCTAGTTCAACCGTCTCGGCCGGCTTTTCTCGCCAGTAAATCGGTGTAGAGTCGCTCGCGAAGGACATCCCGGAGCTGTGCGGCCCGTTCGTCGTCGATGTCGTAGGCCCTGGCCGCGCCGCCGAAGATACTGCTCGTGCTCGCGGTGTCGGCCGTCACCGTCGCGAGGTCGCGCCGCCGCTGGAACGGCGAGCGGCCGACGAACACCGTCTGGACCCGGTAGTACGGGACGACCCGCGTGGTCTGGCGCCAGAACCCGGTCCGGGTCGCCAGCACGTCGTCGTCCAGTGTGACGCCGCGGTGGCGCCACCTGAGGTGGGCCGCGGGCGGGACGAGGACGAACAGCCCGAGCAACAGCCACCAGTACCCGCTCTCCAGCAGGACCGTATCGACGGCGTAGCCGACGGCGGCGAGAACGCCGACGACGATGGCAAAGCGGGCGGCGTAGCGGCGGCGTGCGCGCGTCGGCGCCCGATCGAAGTCGAGGTCGCCAAAGGGCTCGATGTCGCGGGCGAGGCCGTACACCACCTCCCGCGGCGCCATCGGGATGGCGACGCCCTGTCCCGTCTCCCCGTTCCCGCCGTTGTACCCCGCCGTCTCGACCACGAGCGTGGCGAAGCCAAAGCGGCGCATGGCCACGTTCTCCCGGATAGAAATGGTCTGAACCTTCGAGAGCGGGATGGTGCCGCTGTAGCGTCGTAACAGCCCCCGCTCGTAGCGCAGGTCGTCGCCCTCGCGGACCAGCCGGAAATCGTAGTACTCGACGACGGTCAGCGCGACACTCAGGACGAGCGCGGCAAGGAGGAACTGCAGGGCCGTGAGAAGTGCGAAGGCGACCAGTCGCGGCGGCCCGAAGGCGTCGAGGACCGCCAGCGACACCGTGGTCGGGCCGCCGACCAGCCCCAGGTTGAACCGGACGACAGTCAGCAGGGCGTCGATACCCAGGGGGAGCCCGACCAACAGCAGCACGGGTGCGGCCGGCCGCACCGAGACGACGGCGTAGATGAGGAGGTCACGCATCGAGAAATCGAACAGCTCTTGCGTGTCAGTGTGGGCGGGGGAGTCGTCGGCGGGACCCGGTGACGGCTTATCACCGGCCTCTCCGGTCACGGCGCTTGCCTCCGTCTCCGGTTCCGCGCGTGCCTCGCCGTGGCGCTGTACCAGCCGTCGCAGCCGCTCGGCCTCGCCCTTATCGACGGCGTCGAGCGTCGCCTCCGTGGCGTTTCCACCGGCGGTCTCGAAGGCCACGACTGCCAGCCCGAGCAGCCGGTTCAACACGCCCTGTCTGCTGTCGACGTTCTGGATGCGGCCCAGCGGAATCTCCCGGGACTGGCGGGCGAACACGCCGGATTCGACCCGTAACGTCTCGCCCTCGATTTCGTAGGTGAACCGGTAGTACCGCGTCAGCGCGAAGCCGCCAAGAACCAGCGCCAGCGCCGGAATCATGAGCGGCCCCGTCCACGCCGGGAGCCCCAGCAGCCCGGCCAGCGTGGTCCCGGCGATGACGCCGAAGAAGGCGCCTTGCAGCAGCCCCCGACCGACGCTCACCGCGCCGCTGAGCGGGTGGAGCCGCCTCATACCGCGTCCGTGGCCTCGCTCTCGCCGGCGAGGTCACGCAGGCGTTCGCGCAGTTCGGTCGCCCGGTCGGGCCGCAGCCCCGGTATCGTGATGTCGGCGCCGCGGGAGCCGGCGGTGTAGACGACGACGCTTGCCAGCCCGGCGGTCCGCTCGACCGGACCGCGCGTCGTGTCGACGTGCTGGACCCGGACGTATGGCACCGAGGTATCGGTGCGCGTCACCACTCCGCGGACGAGAAAGAGCGAATCGTCCTCCAAGCTGAACCGCCAGATGCGGTGGGCGAAGAGGGCGTGGACGGCCCCCAGCGCGGCGAGGACGACCCAGCCGGCGACGGCCACCTGGAGGGGGAGCGGGACGAAAAACCGGTCGACGACGACGGCGAGGCCGAGGAGAACCAGTCCGCCGAGGGCGCTCCGACCGGCCCACAGCAGCCTGACCCGCTGGTGCAACGACTCCATACCGGCTTCAGGATCGAGAGCCGGATTAATGGTTTGCTCCCGACCCGCGAACAGCTAGCGATAACGACATGCGGAGCCGAACGACGACCGCTGTTCTCGCGGATGGAGCCGACAGGAAACAGTCAGCGGGCCTCCGTCCCCCATTGTGGGGGGAACACAGGGGGAATTTGGAACGGAGTCGGGGCAAATGTTGAAAAATCTATAATCGAACGTCGGCGGACGTCTCGACTGCAATGTCAGACAATTCGACTCGACGGACGTTCCTCGCCGCTTCGGGGAGCGCGGCCGTGCTCGCAATCGCCGGTTGTAGCGGAGACACCGGAGACGGACCCGGGGGGAACGCTACCGACGGTGGGATGACCGAGGCCGGAACGACGGAGGCAGAGATGACAGAGACGGAAGAGGGCGGCATGATGGAGTCGACCACCGTCACCGTCCGTATCGAGAACGTCGCGCCGACGGACTTCTACGGCCCGGAGACGCCGACCGGCGGCGCGATCTGGCTCACGCCGGGCGCCTACGCGGTTCACTCGGGCGAGAACCCGCTCTACACCGAGGGCGAGTCCGCTTCGATCGGGCTCGAAGCACAGGCCGAGGCCGGACTGGCGAACGGCTTCGAGGGCGAAACCGGACTCGTCGACGAGATCAGCGGGATGACCGACAGCGTGGCACACTCGGGCGCGTTCACACCTGACGACACTGTCGAAGACCCGAACGACCCGATGGGCGAGGTGCCCGGCGCACCGCCGATAGCGCCCGGCGGCGCGTTCGAGTTCGACGTACGGGCCGCCCCCGGCCAGAAGCTCTCGTTCGCGAGCATGTTCGTCCCCTCGAACGACCTGTTCTACTCGCCGGGGGCCGACGGCATCACGCTCTGGCCCGAGGACGGGGACCCGGCCTCCGGCGACGTGACCGACAGCCTCTATCTCTGGGACGCCGGCACGGAGCCCAACGCCGAACCGCCGGGCGAGGGTCCCGACCAGGCACCGATGGGTCAGGAGAAAGACGTTGGCGACGACGAGGACGGCGTCGTCCAGCGGGTCGACGACGGGTACGACTACCCGGACGTGAGCAACGCCATCCGGGTGACGCTGACGCCCCACGACTCCATGGACGGCGGCGAACCTATGACCGACGAACCCATGGGCGACGGCTCGATGAACTAGCAAGCGATCCACCGACTTGCCGGCGACAGCGTGACAGCCCGACGCTCAGCACGGCCTAACGAAGAAGCCGACCGTTCTCGTCGACCCGCTCGTGAACGTGACCGGCCTCCGGCGGGTCGCGCTCGTGGTCAGTGTCACGTGCCATCGGCTAGCAGGTCGGCTGTGACTGGCGTCAGTCGTCCACAGCCACCGCGTCGTCGCCCTCGATCTCCGCCAGGACGCGGCGGTGAAACTCCGCCAGCACCGCGGACTCGTCCTCGGCGAGTACCACGTCGCTGGCAAGCAGCGTCGCGAGCCCGAACGCCCGCGGGGACGGGGAGTCGACGCGAACCGTCGTCACGTCGAGCGCACCCCGTTCGACGTCGGTCAGCACGTCCTCGATGGCGGCGACGTTGAGTTTGTCCTGTAGAATCTCCCGGTATGTCTCCTCGACGACGGCGAACTCGCCGAGGTCCTCGGCGAATCCCAGCAGCATCTCCGCCGACACCTGCTGTTCGCTGGCCGATTTCTCGTACCCCTTGTAGCGTTTGAGTATCATCAGCGAGCGGGTGGCGTTGATGCGGAAGTACCGCTGGAGCAGGTCGGTTCCGTCGAGGGCCGCCCGGAGGTCCCCGCGAACGTCGCCGGGGTCGATGTCGCGGACGATGCGCTCGATGTCGACCTTCCGGTTGAGCGGCATCGAGAGCGTAAAGCCGTTGTCGGCGACGGCGACCTGCACGTTGGCGCTTGCGGCCTGTGCGACGCGGTAGGCCAGCAAGCGCGAGAAGCCGTCGTTGAACCGCCGGCCGTAGCCGGAGTGGACGTGGTAGTGGCGCTCGTACTCGTCGTGGTCCATCGCCTCCTCGACGACGAGGCGCTCGTCCGTGGCGACGCTCTCGCTGCCGGCGTAGGCCACCTGTTCGCGGAACATCCGCGCGATGGCACGGACGGAGTTTTCATCCAGCGGGAAGGTCCGGAGCCAGTTTCGGACCTCCGAGAGGCCGCCGGCTTCGAGCTTTTCGAGGAGCGTGCGCTGGAACGCGAGGAGTTCACCACCGAGGTCGTACGAGAGCGGTAGCCGTTCGGAGAACCACGAGGGGACCGTGGGCCGCGCTGCCGTGGGGTCGACGTACACCTTCGACCCGCGCCGGTAGCGGTACTCGAAGTTCGACCCGCCCAGGACGAACACGTCGCCTTTCTCCAGCGTGTCGAGATAGGACTCGTCCAGTTGCCCGACCCACTCGTCGCCTCCGCGGGTGATGACGTCACAGGTAAAGGAGTCGGGGATGGTCCCGATGTTGGTCATGTAGATGACCCGAGCCAGCCGCCCGCGCTTGCCGATGAGACGTTCGCCCACGTCGTACTCCTCGTAGTGGTACTCGCCGTCGGGCGGGTCGTTGGTGTCGCGCCATATCTTCGCGTAGACGTTTTTCCCCTCCATGCCGGGATAGTCAGCGGTGAGATACCGGCAGAGCTGCTCCCAGTCATCCTCGGCGTAGTTCCGGTACGGGTAGGCCCGTTCGAGGATACTGCGTATCTCCGCCTCGGGCCGGACCTGATTAATGGCCATTCCGTAGACGTGCTGGGTCGCCACGTCCTGTGCGTTCTCGGGGATGAACACCCGGTCGACGAAGCCGTCGGTCGCCTTGCCGAGCATCACCGCACACTCGATCAGTTCGTCCCGGTCGAGCGCGATGACCCGCCCTTCGACTGTCTCGCCGAGCTGGTGCCCGGCCCGTCCGACCCGCTGGAGCAGGGCGGCGACGGACTTGGGCGAGCCGACCTGGACGACGAGGTCGACGTAGGGCATGTCGATGCCGAGTTCGAGGCTCGTCGACGTCGTCACCACGTCGAGTTCACCCTCCTTGAGCTTCCCCTCTATCCCGTGGCGCTTCTCCTTCGACAGCGAGCCGTGGTGACAGCCGGAGTTGGCCTCGTCGTAGTCGTCGTAACGCTCCCGGAGGTTCTGGAGGACCCGCTCGGCTCCGGAGCGGGTGTTGGTGAACACGAGCGTGTTCGTGTGGTCCTGGACGTGTTCGTGTAGCTGGCGGTAGAAGCGGTCCATAACGACACTGCCGGGCGTCTCTATGAGATCGTCGGTCGGGCAGGTGAGTTCCACGTCCAGGTCGCGGACGAACCGAGTGTCCACGAGGTCGTACGGTCGATGGTCCCCACCGGGCTCCTCGCGGCCGACCAGGAACTCGGCGACCGTTTCGAGCGGTTCGACCGTGGCCGAACAGCCGATCCGCGTCGGCGACTCCTCGGCCATCGCTTCCAGGCGTTCGAGAGAGACCGCAAGGTGGGTCCCCCGCTTGTTCTCGGCGAGGCTGTGAATCTCGTCGACGACGACGTACTCGACGGTTTCGAGCTTCTGCTGGAACTTCGGCGAGTTCAGCAGTATCGCCAGCGTCTCCGGCGTGGTGTTGAGGATGTGGGGCGTCGTCTCCAGCATCTTCTGGCGGTCGGCGCTGCTCGTGTCGCCGTGGCGGATGGCGTGGCGAATCGTCACGTCCTCGCCGCGCTCGTCCAGCTTCTCGGTGATGCCGTCGAGGGGAACTGTCAGATTGCGGTGGATATCGTTGGCCAGCGACTTCAGCGGCGAGACGTAGAGGCAGTAGACGCTGTTGTCGAGACTGTCCTCGCGGGCCTTCACGAACAGCTCGTTGATGATAGCCGTGAAGGAAGCGAGCGTCTTGCCCGAGCCGGTCGGCGCACAGACCAGCGCGTTCGTGCCCTCGTGGATACGCGGAATCGCCTCCTTCTGGGGCGGCGTGAAGAAGCCGCCGTTGCCGGGGACGAACTCGCCGAACTCTTCTATCCACCACTGGGCGACCACCGGTTCCAGCCGGTCGAGCACGTCGCCATCGTCGATGTCGACCGACGCCGCTTCGAAGGAGGGGTCGGTGTCGGCGAGGCGCTCGCGCGGGTCCATCGTCTGGATGGAGGTTGGGCCGGACGAACAAGTGGGTTCCGGGAGCCGCGAGGGTCCACGGCCAGTTCCACGAAATTCATTACGCTGGCCGTCAGTGAGTGGCGTATGTCGCTGCTGCCCTCCCGCGGCCCCGACGCGAGCACGTCACAGGACGGTGAGTTACAGATAGTCGGCGTCGACGAAGACGTTGCCGCCGTCCTCGATGCCCTCTCCTCCGAGACGGCCCGTAACATCCTGAACGCGGTCTACGAGGACCCCGGGACCCCCTCCGAACTGGCCGGCCGTCTCGATATGTCCATCCAGAAGGTCTCCTATCACCTGGAGAAACTCGAAGCGGAGGAACTCATCGCCGTCGCCGGCACCCAGTACTCCGAGAAGGGCCAGGAGATGACCGTGTACGAGCCGCCGGACGACCCGCTCGTGGTGTTCGTCGGGACGCCCGACCGCAAGCGGACGCTGCGGTCGATGTTCGAGCGGCTCCTCCCCGCCGTCGGGCTGCTCACCGCGGCGAGCGTT
>PXQZ01000104.1:11125-20485 GCA_003021755.1 Halobacteriales archaeon QH_8_67_36
CGGGGGCGGGGTCGACCTCGAACCGGGGGTCGCCTTCTTCCTCGGTGGCCTCCTGGTCATCGCCGTCGTCGGGATGACGTGGGCGTACACCGAACGATAGCTCAAAGGGAGTTTTGAGCCTCGGATGGGCTTTTCATCGAACCCGTCTTACCCGTAATCGGGCCGCCACCCGACACGTTTGCCCGCGTGTTCGCTCCCTCCTGGCGGCCATCCCATCGGTTCCCGCCCGACGCCCCGCTGGCGCACCAACCCATTTGGCCCTCCTCCCGCATAACCGAGCTATGCGACTCACCTTTCTGGGCACCGGAAGCGCGATGCCCACCGGCAGACGCGCCCAGTCTGGCACGCTGCTCGAAACCGACGGCGGAACGCTACTAGTCGACTGCGGCAGCGGCGTCCTCGACGCGCTCGCACGGACCGACACCGGGTACGAGGGCGTCGACGCCGTCCTGCTGACTCACCACCACCTCGACCACGTCTCCGACCTCGACGTGCTCATGAAGGCCCGCTGGCTCGCCGGCGAGACCGACCTGACGATAGCCGGACCGCCGGGGACGGCCGACCTGGTCGCGGACCTGCTCTCCGTCCACGGGTACATGCAGGACCGCCTCGACCTGCGACTGGTCGACGTCGAAGCGTCGACGTTCTCACTCGCCGGGTTCGACGGCGAGTGGCTGGAGACGCGCCACTCCATGCAGTGTTTCGCCTACCGGCTCGCGCCGTCGGCGGGCGGACCGGCGGTCGCGCTCAGCGGCGATTCGGAGGCGTTTCCCGAACTGGTCGAGTTCGCCGACGGCGCCGCCGTCCTCGTCCACGACTGCTCCTTTCCCGACGACGTGGACGTCTCGAACCACCCGACGCCGACGAGCCTCGGGCGCGCCCTCGCCGAGGCAGCCGCCGACCTCGGGCGGGTCTACCTGAACCACCTGTATCCACACACGGAGGGCCGCCACGAGGAGATGCTGGCGTCGCTGGCCGAGCAGTACGACGGCGACGTACGCTTCGCCGAGGACGGGCTCTCGATAACGGTCGACGAGGCCTGACGGCAGCCGGCAGCGTCTCATAGTGGTTATTGTAGATTATTTCCGGATAGCGCCTGCGGGGTCGGCACAGACCGGTACATCGCTACACGAATCACTATCAGGCCCGCAGGAGCGTCACGCGGAACTCGGCGCCGCCGAGGTCGCTCTCGCCCACCGTCACCCCGCCGCCGTAGGACTCGGTCAGCGCCCGGACGAAGCCCAGTCCGAAGCCGGTCCCCGAACTGTCGGGCCCTTTCGCGCCCATCTCGAATATCTCGGAGCGAACCTCCTCGGGGACGCCGCTGCCGTCGTCCGCGAACACGACGACGACGGCGTCGTCCCCCGCTTCACGAACCGAGATGTCGATCCGGACCGGCCCGTCGTTGTGGACGGCGGCGTTCGAGACGAGGTTCGTGAACACCGAGTCGAGCAGGTCGCCGCTGAAGACGCGGTAGCCGGCGGCGTCCGGATCGAAGTCGATCGACAGCGCCGGGAAGTTAGCCTCGACCTCGGTGACGGTCCCTTCGAGAACCGGTCGCAGGTCGCGGGGTTCGGGCTCGTCCTGTTCCTCCAGCGTGTTCACGAGGTTGCCGACCCGCTCGATGAGGTCGGCGGAGCTCTCGGCGGCCCGCTGTATCTTGCCGACGTACTCCGCCGTCTGGCCTTCGACCTCGCCCGCGATGGCGTCGGCAAAGCCCGCGATGATCTGGAGGTCGTTCCCCAGGTCGTGGCGCAGCAGACGGTCGTACATCTCGACCATCTCCTTGCGCGTTTCGAGGTCCTGGCGCGCCCGTTCGAGCCGCTCCCGCGAGCGGATGTTGCTGATGGCCGTCGCGGCGTGGGAGGCCAGAATCTCCAGCGGGCGGCTGTACTCGTCGCCGAAGGTGTCGACGGAGGTCGACCGCGTCACCAGGATAGCGGTCACCTCGCCGCCGACCTGCGCCGGAACCGCGAGCGTCGCAGTCACGTCGGAGTCGCCGTCCAGCCCGGCTTCAGCCCCGGTCGTGACGACGGTGTCGTCGGCCTCGAAGGCCTGCCGAGCCACCGGCCCCGGTTTCCCTCCCTGTGTCAGCCGGGGGTTCGTGCTGTGGACCACTTCGAGGTCCCCGTCGCGTACCTCGATGAACGTGGAGTAGGAAAACTGGAACAGCAGCGACATCGCCTCCAGGGTCAGCGAGACGACCTCCTCGACGCTCTCACACCGGTTGAGCGCCTGCCCGTATTTGTTGAGGTCCGCGACCTGTCTGGCGAAGTCCTGCTGTTCTTCGAACGACATTTGTCAGTGGCTCCGTAACCGTGTACAACTACTCGGTAGCGATATAAAAGAGTCCCCGGCGATTACCAGATTCGATACTCCGGGCCGAACGGCCATACCCTCCCAGCGACCTGGCTCAGTCGAGCCGGTAGCGCAGCAGGGCCGCGATGCCGCCGAGATTCGCCAGCTGCTCCCCCGGGGCGAACGCCGCCGAGAACACCGTCACGTCGCCGCCCTTCTGCTCCGTCGTCTCGATGATGCGGTCGGCGTCGACGTCCCAGTCGCCCTCGCCGGCCCGCTCCCTGCGGAGCCGTTCGTCGAGGACGAGCAGGGTTTCGATGGCGCCGAAGTCGGCGGCCTTCGCGACCGCTTCGGGCCCGTAGGCCACCTCGCTCCCCTCGCCGATGCGGGCCATCAGCTCGTCGATGTGGTCGGCCTCCTCGGCGATGCGGGTCCGCTGCTGGACGTCCTCGACAGCGCCGCGTTTCAGCACCTCGTGGACGCCGCGGTCCCCCACGGCGGCGGTGTCCACGACGGTTATCTGCTCGGCGATGTCCGGAATCGCGTCCTCGAAGTGGTCCAGTGCGTCCTGTTTGGTAAAGCCCGGGCCCGCGAGGATGTAGGCGTCGACGTCCTGCCGTTCGAGCACATCGGCCAGTTCCGAGAACAGTTCGTCACGCGGCCGGGCGTAGTCGCCCTTGCCCGTCGTCGAGGTGATCGTCGCGCGCTCCTCGGTGCCGTACTGGGCGACGGTGTGGACGTGGGCCTCGCCCTCCTCGACGGTGGCGATGGCCACGTCGGGGTTCTCGGTGGACTCGACGGCCTCTTCGAGTCGGTCGTTCTGGTCGGGCTTCCAGCGTTTCTCGATGGTGAGTTCGGTGTGCTCCTCGACGTTGAGGGTGTGATGGAAGCCGAGCTGGTCCTCCCGGGAGCAGTCGACTATCTCGCCGCCGACCCGCAGCCGGTTGGCGAACTTCGCGAACTCCACGTCCGAAACCTCGGTTTCCAGCCACATCGGCTCGCGCTCGCCGCCCTTGTCCCGGAGGTTGTCGTCGTTGCGCTGGATGCGGCGGGTCGTGTCGCCGGAGACGTGGTCGCCCGGCTCGATGACGTAGGAGAGATGCCAGAGGTCGTCGAGCGTCTCGGGGACCAGTTCGACGCGCTCGCGACCCTCGCCGGTGGCCTGCCGGCTCTGTATCTGCATACCCCAACTCCGCTGCCGGGCCACAAGTGCCCTGCTATTCAGCCCGCCGGCTGTCAGTAGGGAGATTCGGCACCGCCGAAGTCCCCCAAACGGTATCGCCGGCAGTCTCACACCGTCGGCTGGCCCGCTACTGAGTCCGGCTTTCCGCTCCGGTGACCGGCGCGTATCCGCCGCGCCGTCGTCGATAGCTCTGCGTAACGGGGCGTGTCGTAGCTGTGTCCCGGCCATCGTCGTCTCGGTGGCAGCGTTTCCGGACGGAGACGACAATACGCCGTGCGAACGGTGTCACTCCTCGACCATCCGGCTCCCGCCCGGCGGGAGGAACTCCTGAATCAGGTCGGGACTGGCGACCCTCCGGACGAACGTCTCGTCCGTGAATCGGTCCTTGAACTCCCGGTAGAGCCGCTTTGCGATGTCGTTCTGGGCGTACCGACCGGGCTCGACTTCGATACTGGTGGCCACGTCGCCCTCGATGGCCGCCGGCGGGCCGCCGACGATGTGCGTGCGATCCTCGCAGGTGATACCGACGGCGACGCCGACGGGGGTGCCCTCGAAGTACGTCCGGTCGCCCCGCACCGCAAACCCGCCTTTCTCCAGATACTCCCCGCTCTCGGGCGTCTTCGAGACCTGGTCCGGGTCGACCATGTAGACGTCGCCGGCGAACTTCCCGTCCTTCCACACGGAACTGTATGAGACGGCGAACTGTGCGGCCTGGTCGAGCGACGACTGGGGGAACTCGACCTCCGTCGCGGACTCGCTCGGTCCGGTGGCCTTCAACACGGTGACCGGGCCGCCGTGGGCCTGTGCGTGGAAGAACTTGTCACCGCGTTCGAGATACTTCTGGACCAGTTTCTCGTTGTCGTCGGCGTCCCGGCCGCCGATAACGAGGTAGCCGTCCGAGGTGTGGAACCAGCGGAACTGCTCGTACCACTGTTCGTTCTTTCGGATGGGAATCGAGGGCTCGTTCAGCCAGTCGGTCGGTTCGTCGTCCGTCTCGTCAGTTGCGTCGTCCTCGCCCGCGTCGTCGGCCTCCCACTGCTCGCGGCGCTTTTTGACGGCATCGAGTTCCTCGCGGGTGTCCTCGATGGCCGCCTGGGCGCCCTCCTTCTTGCCCTCGATGCGCTTTGCCTCCTTGTACAGTTCGTTGGCGTTCTTCTCGACGCCGATGCCCGCATCGACCGTGACCCGCGTCCCGTCGATATCGAGCGTGACGGTGCCCTCGCTGCCGTCGACGCCGACGACGGCCTCGGCGGCCGGGATGCCCCGGTCGGCCCCCTCCCGGAACTTCGCCTCGATGTCGTCCCACGGCACCTCCTCGGCGCGGGCGTTCCGGACCGTCGAGAGCACGTCGTCGACGAGGTCGTAGCGGGCGTACAGCAGTTCGGCCTTCTCGCGTTCGGCCCGTGCGTCGGCCTCGAAATCCTCGATGGCCGCCTGCTGCTGGCGGATGATGTGTTCGTACTTCGATATCTCGCTCTCGAAGTCCGGCTTCCGGGTTCCCCCGCCCTCGACCTGCTCCTCGCGCTGGAAGTTGTAGAAGTAGTCGTCCAGCGCGTCGTTGAAGCGGTCGAAGCGCTCGCTGTAGCGGTCCTCGTACTCTTCGAGCGGGACCGGTGTCACGTCGATCCGTCGGCGTTCGGGGTCGTCGTCGGTTTCCCCGTCCAGTTCCTCGTACCAGACGCGCGGGTCGAGTTCGCCCTCGCGGAGCTGTCGTCCCAGTTCGGAGACGACCGCGTACAGCCGGTCCAGTTGCTCGTCGGTCAGCGCCTCGACGGGGACGTTGTAATCGATGCCGGCCCGGGTACACAGCTCCTCGCCATAGAGCCCGCCGAAGTTCAGTTGGGTGGCCAGCGTCCGGACGAGGTCGGCGTCGGACTCCCGGACGCGGGCGACGAAGCCGTCGTAGTCCACCGTCAGCGGGTTGAACCGCGCGGAGGGGAACTCGTACTGCGACCCCGGCGCGACGGTCCGTGACTTCAGCCGCACCGTCTCCAGGCTGTCGATGACTTCACCCTGCCCGTCCAGCACGGCGAGGTTCCCGTCGCCGAACAGCTCCGCGACCAGCGTGGTCGCCCCGTCCTCGCGGTCGAACTCCAGTTCGATGATGCGGTCGAACTCGAACTGCTCGACGCGGACGAGGTCCGCACCCGACAGTCGGTTACGGAGCATCATCGCGAAATCCGGCGGGCGGCCGGGGGCGTCCGGGACGTGGTCGGCCGCGGCGACGTAGGCCGACTTCACGTCGCCGAGTTCGATGATGAGCTCGACTCGGCCCCGGTCGAAGTCCCGCATCTTCAGCCGCACGAGGTCGTCGGCCGTATACAGATAGGCCTTGTCGAGTTTCGCGCCGGTGAACTCGGCGAGCTCGGCCTCCAGGGCGGCGAGGTCGACGCTCGTCAGTTCACGCTTGTGGTCCATACCGGTTGCTGTCGGCGCCCGCCCTAATGCCTATCGGGACAGGCGCTTCAGAACCGTTTAGTTCGGCAACGCCGTAGTCTCCGTATGGCCCAGGAGACGCTGTACGAGCGGCTCGGTGGTCACGACGGCATCCGAGTCGTCGTCGACGACTTCTACGACAGGCTGCTGGCCGACGACGACATCGGTCCGTTCTTCCAGGGCGCGGATCTGGAGAAGCTCAGAGCGACACAGACCGACTTCCTCTGTGAGGCCGCCGGCGGGCCGGAGACCTACGACGCGGAGCCGGTTCGCGAGGCACACATCGACGTGCCGTTCACTCCCGACCACATCCAGCGGGCCGTCGAACTCCTCCATCGGAGCCTCGACGAGTTCGACGTGCCCGACGACGACGCCGACGCCGTCGTGAGCGCGGTGGCGGAGTACGAGTCGGACCTGCTCGCGTCACCCGACGACGAGCGCTGACTGCACGCGCCAGTCGAGGACAATGGGACTCCGGCGGCCTCACTCCGGCGACCCGACGACCAGCACGCGGAGGTCGTTGACGTTCGTCCCGGTGGGCCCGGTTTCGATGAGCGCGTCCCGCTCACCGAGATAGGCGTTCGCGTCGTTGTGGTCGAGCGCGCTTCGAGCCACGCTCCGGTCGTCCACGAGTTCGCCGTCGACGAGCGCACCCGCCACGTCCGTGTTGCCGTCGACACCGTCCGTATCGACCGCAGCGAGTGCCACTTGCGGGGGGCTTTCCAGCCCCTCGTCGAGCGCCGCCTGCGGGGGGTCTTCCAGCCCCGCGTCGAGCGCCGCTTGCGGAGGGTCTTCTGGCCCCACATCGAGGACCGCGGCAGACGGGAGTTCCAATGCGGCAGCGAGGGCGAACTCCTGATTGGGGCCGCCGCGGCCCTCGCCGGCGACGGTGACGGTCGTCTCGCCTCCCGAGAGGACGACCGCCGGCGGGGCGATCGGGTTGCCCGTCTCGACGATCTCCTCGGCGACGGCGACGTGGGCGAGCGCGGCGTCGCGCGCTTCGCCGCGCATCCGCGAGGAGAGGACGAGGGCGTCGTAGCCACGCTCGCGGGCGGCCTCGCGGGCCGCGTCGAGTGCGGTGAAGTTGGTCCCGACCAGATGGGTACTGACACGCTCGAAAATCGGGTCGCCGGGGCCGGGCGTCTCCGCGAGGTCTCCCGCGGCGCCGGCCGCCAGTCGCTCCCGAACGCTGTCCGGGACCGCGAGGTCGTACGACTTGACCACGTCGAGGGCGTCCGCGTACGTCGAGGGGTCGGCGACGAGGGGCCCGCTCGCGATGACGTCGAGGTCGTCCCCGACGACGTCGCTGAGGACGAGCGCCGAGACGCGCGCCGGCGCGAGCGCCCCGGCCAGTCGGCCGCCCTTTATGGCCGAGAGGGGTTTCCGGACGGCGTTTATCTCGTTGATGGACGCCCCGCTGGCGAGCAGCGCGTTCGTCGTGGTCTGCAGGCCGTCGAGACTGATTCCGTCCGCCGGCGCCACCATGCACGCGCTGCCCCCGCCGGTGATGACAGCGATGACGAGCGTCTCCGGACCGGCCGCCCGCGCCCGGTTCAGCAGTTCGCTCGTCGACTCGACGCCGCGCTGACTCGGGACGGGATGGTCCGTCGGGAGCACGTCGACGACCGCCGTCGACCGCGGATCGTCGGTGACGACGACTCCGCCGTCCAGCGCCTCGCCCAGCACGTCTTCGAGGGTCACGGCGACGGCGGCGGCCGCGTTCCCGCCACCGACGACCAGCACCGAGTCGTACGTCGACAGGTCGTGACGCTCGGGCCCGATAGCGAGCGTCTCGCCGTCCAGCTGGACCGCCTCGCGGACGACGCGTTCGGGACGGGCGGCCTCGATACCGGCTTCGACGCAGGCCAGTGCGGTGGCGTGTGGGTCCCCATCGGGGAACGAATCGCGGTCGTGAATCATGTGAAGAGATACCACGCGGTCGTCCATTAATCCCGACAACTGACCGGGACAGGGACCCGCCATCCGAGCGGCCGTGCGACTGTCTCGAAGCGCCCTCAGAGTTCGTCCGCCAGCACCGCTCCGGTTTCCAGCCCGTTGCGAATCGCCGCGTGCAGTCGCGGTTCCTCGGCCACCCAGTCGCCGGCGAAGTAGAGGTCGTGGTCGGCCGCGGGGGCGAGCGCCTCGCGGTCCGCCGTCTCCTCAGGCTGTGCGTAGCGCCAGTGCTGGTGGTCGGTCCAGTCGGGGTCGGCCAGCCGGTCGTCGTTGAGGAGACGGGCCGTCCGCTGAGCTATCTCGTCGAGCAGCCGGTCGGGGTGAGCGTCGTAGTTGGCGACCGACCACGGCTCGTTCATCTGGACCAGCAGGAGCGACTCGCCGTCGGGGACGTGGCCCGGCTTGCACTCCTCGCGAGCCAGCCAGCCGATGTCGTGGTCCTTGTCCGTGTTGACCGCGGCGTACCACGGCACGTCGAGTTCGAAGGGGTAGTGGAGCATCCCGGAGATGACGGTCCGGTACGGGACCGAGGCGACCGTCTGCCGGAGCGAGCGACAGTCGTCGTGGTCCCAAGCCGCCTCGCCGAGCAGGTCGGCCGTCTGGGGTGCGGGCGGCGTCAACAGGAGCGCGTCGTAGTGGCCGTGGTCGTTGTGGTTGTCGTCGAAGATGCGCCAGCCGTCGACGTCGCGGTCCAGCGTCTCTACGCGGACGCCGTTGCGAACGGTCGCGTCGGTCGCGGCCAACAGCCGCTTCGCTAGCTGTGTGATGCCGGTCTCGTACGTCCACTTGTGGTCGTCGCTGTCACGGCCCTCGCCGATGTCGCCGTCGCGCTCGAACGCGTAGATGGGGGCGTCCACGTCGACCAGTCCGTCGGTCGATAGCTCCTCGGTAACCAGGTCGGCGACACGCTCGTCGTCGGCCTTGAGGTAGTTCGCACCGTGCTCGTAGGTGCAGTCATCCTTGCGTCGCGTGGCCGCGCGGCCACAGACGCCGCGGCTCTTCTCGAAGACCGTGACGTCGACGGCCGAGTCCCGGAGTGCGTACGCCGCGGCGGCGCCCGCTCCGCCCGCACCCACGACTGCCAGCTTTGAGGTCATGTCAGGACAGTAGGGCGGGGCGAGTAAATAACCGCGGTGAATTCCCGGCCGGCGGGGAACGTCACAGTCGACTCGCAAGCGCACGGAGCGCCGGCCACCCGTCGTCAGCGGGTCGCCGTGGCACATGGCCGCGACGTCGAAGGCGGGTATCCGCTCGGTCAGCGCCCTGACGCCCTCGCGTAGCTGTGCCATTCCATGTCGCCCCGGAACGGCGTCGTTAGGCCGCCGAGAAACGCCACGGACGCGTCGGTGTCGTGATAAATACGTGGTCCAGGCTGTGCCCGGGCGTATGATAGGCGGTGAAGCTACCGACCGCGTCGCAGCCTGCCAATGGTTCCAGCGCGAGGTCCGGCAGCGGGAACAGCCGCCGGCTTGCCCCACGGAGACCGGCCC
>PXQZ01000104.1:20607-38485 GCA_003021755.1 Halobacteriales archaeon QH_8_67_36
AGTCCAGCCGTTTACTCACGTACGGGCCGTCCTGCACGTACCCCAGTTTCTCCCGGTAGTACTGCCGGACGCCGATGCCGGAGATGACGGCAATCTTCGAGAAGCCGGCGTCGCGGGCCAGTTCCTCGGCTCTGGCGAGCAGGCGCTTGCCGTACCCCCTGTGCTGGTGGTCGCCGTCGCCGGCCGTCTGGCCGACGCCGACGGCGTTCCCGTAGACGTGGAGTTCCCGGACCAGCGCCGCGTCGTCGAGTTCGTGACGGACCGGGTCCGATGCCGTCGACGGCGCGGTTCCGCCGTCCGCGTGGGAGGGAAACCGCAGTCGACAGAACCCAACTAGCACGTCGGTGTCGAAGTCCTCGTACGAGATGAAGTGTTCCGTGCCGCCACAGGCCTCGTAGGTCAGCACGTTCGGGTCGATATCCTCGGCGACCGCGTCCCTGTGGCCCGCCTCGCGACAGCGGATGCAGTCACATGACCAGCCGTGTTTCTCCATCTCCTTCCAGGCTAGCTGGCGGAGGTTGGACTTCCAGACGCCGCCCTCGATGAAGTCCGCCGGGATGTCCCGCTGGACCCGCTGGAGTCGGGTGTAGCGGGGAATCATGTCCTTGATTTCGGCGACGAGTTCGGCCGCTTCCTCGTTGTTCAGCGGGTCGAAGTCGTTTTTCTGCCACCAGTCGTAGGTGACGGTACCCGGAACGACGAGGGTCGGATAGATTTTGAGGTAGTCGGGTTTCCAGCGCGACTCGGAGAAGACACGCCGGAAGTCCTCCAGACACATCTCCTTGGACATCCCTGGCTGGCCCGGCATCATGTGGAAGCCGACCTTGAACGCCGAATCCCTGAGCCGGCGGTTGGCGTCGATGCTGGCCTGGACGCCGTGGCCCCGGTGCATCTCGCGGTTGATGCGCTCGAAGGTCGTCTGGACGCCGACCTCGACTTTCGTCCCGCCCAGATTCAGCATCCGGTCGATCTGCTCGGGATCACACCAGTCGGGCTTGGTTTCGAACGTCGTCGCGACGTTGCGCACGTCGGCCGTCTCGTTCTCCGCGATGACGTCCTCCAGATACCGGAACTCGTAGTCGTCCTCGGCGAAGCTCTCGCCTTCCTTCGGGCTCGGGTCGGCCTCGGGGTCGAAGTCGTTCATCGCCTCCAGCGCGCGCTTGACGAACCACTCCTGATAGTCGTGGCTCCGGGCCGTCATCGTCCCGCCCATGACGATGAGTTCGGCCTTGTCGACCGGATGGCCGATTTCCCGGAGCTGGTTGAGCCGAAGCGTCACCTGGCCGTAGGGGTCGTAATCGTTTTGTTCCCCGCGGGCGGCGGCGGGTTCGTGGCCGGTGTAGGACTGGGCCGAGGAGAACTCCGAGTCGGGGCCGCCCGGACAGTAGAGACACTTCCCGTGGGGACACCGATGCGGGGAGGTCATGATCGCGATGGGTGACACCCCGGAGGCCGTCCGCACTGGTTTGCGCTGGAGTACCTCCTCCAGCACCTCGCGGTGTTCCTGTGGGGCGTAGTCGAGCAGTTCGGAGTTCTGCGGGACCTTCGGCGCCGAGTACTCCCGGCAGACGTCGATTTTGGCGCTCTCGACGTCGTCGCGTTCGACCTCGCCGGCGAGGATGCGGTCGACCAGCTCCGCACACACCTGCTGGAAGGCCTCGGTCTCCTCCGGGTCCGTCGGCTCCGTACTCATCGCTGTTACCGGAACTGGTCGACACGGCCGAATAAGGGTGTCGCTCGGGCAGCCGCCGGCGGAGTCGGGCCCGTCGCCCGCGAACGCCGGGTATGACCGACGTGTGACGCTGCACATCGCGACGAGCGTCGACGGACCGTCGCGGCCGGACGGGAATCGACTGGCTGGCGGCGTTCGACGCCGGCGACAGCTACGAGCGGTTCGTCGTCACGACGTCACCGAGTGACCGGCTGTGCGCGGGTGTCACACCTCGCCGCCAGTTTCAGTAGGGTAGCGACCGAAAGGGTAGGTATGAGCGAAGCCACGGCGAGCGACACGTCGGACCGGCCCGAGTTCCGCGGCTGCGTCTTCTGTTATGCGGGCGAGTGGGCTTACTACGGCGCGAAGACGGCCGTAAGGTCGGTGTCCGGGCCACGCGAGTGACCCTACGCGTCCCCGTCAGCGGATGAGCGGTCGTCGACGCCGTCCACGTCCAGCCCGTATTCGGCCGCCCGTCGCCGCCAGAACTCCTCGTACTCCTCTTCGGCCTCCGAGACCGTCCGCTGGCCGCTTCTGACCCTGTCGAGCTTGACGTTCAGCTCCTCGACGAGTTCGTCCCCGACGTCGCCCGAGACGACGCCGTTGCGCGTCGCGTCCAGCGTCGCGCTCTTCTCGCGCTGGAGGATTTGCCGTTCGCCGGCCAGCACCCGCTCGTGTCGGAGCACCGGGTTCTCGCGCGCCAGCGTGGCGATGGCCTCGCTGAGCTGTGCCCGCTCCCGCTCGTACTCGGCGACGAAATCGTCGTAAACGTCCTGTGGAACGTCGCCGCTCCGGTGAAGTTCCTCGGTCGCGTCCAGCGCGGCCTCGACGGCTCGTGCCCGTCCGAGGAGGAGTTCGAACAGCTCTTCGGCGTCGCTGCGCGTGACGATGCCGACCCGGTCGAGCAGGTTCGACATCGTCAGTCCCTGTACCACCAGCGAGAAGGCCGCGACGCCGAACACCATCGCGCGAAGCTGCGCGCGCAGCGGCGTCGACGGCGGTAGGCCGAGCACCAGCGCGATGGAAATCGACGCGTGAAGCCCGCCCCAGACCATCACGTGCTGGTACCGTCGCGGGACGGTCGGCTCCGTCACGCGGTTCGCCACGGCCGCGAGGGGGTAGACGACGGCCGCCCTGGCGGCCAGCACGAGCGGGATGGCCAGAGCGATGAGCGCCGCGTTGGCGACGAGGTCGTCCAGCGGCGTCGTCACGCCTATCATCAGGAAGATGAACGTGTTGACGATGAACGCGGCCGTCTCCCAGGTGTTGAAGACGGCGACTTTCGTCTGCGGGCTCATCGCGTACTCGGCGCCGCGGTTGCCGATGAAGAGGCCGGCGGTGACGGTGGCGATGACCCCGGAGAGATGGATGCCGAGAACGTCCGCCGCGTAGTGTTCGGCCAGTAGGAACGCGCCGTATGCGAGGATGATGGTCAGGATTATCTCCGTCATGTGGTCGTCGAGCGACGACATGACCGAGTACGCCAGCAACCCACCCACCAGCCCGACGACCAGCCCGCCCCCGGAGACCAGGACGATGTCGAGGAGCAACGTTCCGAGACCACGCGCGGTGAACAGCGCCGCCGAGCCACCCGCTTCGGAGCCGCTCACGTAGCCCAGCAGCGCCGTGAACACGACGACGCCCACGCCGTCGTTGATGAGGCTCTCGCCCTCGACGAGGGTCGCGAGCCGTTCGGGCGCGCCGAGTTCCTCGAACAGCGCCAGCACCGACACCGGGTCGGTCGGCAGTATCATCGAGGCGAACAGCAGCGCGAGCAGGAGGTCGAACCCCGGGAACAGGGACGCGCCGGCGAGGCCGAGCAGCGTGACAGACACCAGCAGGCCGACGACGGCGAGCAGCAGTATCGGCAGGCGGTCCCGGCGCAGGCGCTCCAGGTCGGTCGTCGCCGCGCCCTCGAACAGCAGTGGGGGCAGGAGCACGAGCAGGATCAAGTCGTGGGAGAGTTCGATTTCGATGGTGATGCCGACCACCGAGGCCGCGAAGCCGGCGATGAGCAGGGCGACGGTGTAGGGGAAATCGCCGATTTTCGCGACGAAGATGCCGACGGCGGCCGCGATGATGAAGACGGCGAGCAGGTCCGCGAGCAGTGCTACGGGGATGCCACTTTGTGCCATTGTCGACAGTTGGGTGGCTCGGACTGTAAGTCTATTTTACACTTTCACGATTCTTCCCAGTAGTCCAGTTCGGCGTGCAGGTCGAGATACGTCGACAGCGACCGCTCGTCGCTGTCACCGCCGGGGGCGGACCCGGCGTACAGACCCACCATGTCACGGTCCGGGTAGACGGTGATGTCGGGCTCCTCCATGGTTCCGCTCATCAGCAGCCGGAGGCCTTCGTCGCCGGCCTCGACGTCGTGGGCGCTCTCCTCGCCCGCCGGGAGCGCGACGTAATCGCCGGCCGTCAGCGAGTGGGGGGTCTCGTCGGGACCCAGATAGAGCGTCCCCCCGCCGTCGAGGACGTAGATGAACTCCTCGTTGCCCTCGTGGTAGTGGCGGACCCAGAGGCGCTTCCCGGCCGGCACCTCGTAAAGGCTGGTCCCCAGGTTCCGGCCGCCGGCGGCGTCGGCCAGTTGCTTCCGTTTGAACTGGCGGTCGCCGTGATCGTGTTCGGTCCACTCGATGTCGGCTTCGTTGACCGGGCCGTCGCTCATATCCGAGCGTCAGCGACCGCGACAAAAAATTCTGGTGTCGTTACAGGGGCAGTGTTTAGTTAAGCGACAGCGACGGTAGACAGCCAGAAAGCCCCGGCCTGCTACACTCGGGGGTCTCGCTGCGCTCCTCGGTCACTCCGTTCCCTGTGGTGCTTACGTCGTCCACCTTCGTGTAGCAGGCCGCCCCTTTCAGCCCCACCCATGCCGGCTGGTTAACCGGCTACGGGTGGGGCTGAAAGGGGCCGCGTTCTCAGCGAACCCCGGACGTCCTCGTCGACGTCGACGACCAGTTCGTGCAGGTCCACGTCGGCGTCGGTGCGGACGTACAGCGTGTCCGTGGCGACGCCAACGACGGCGTCGACCTCGTCGCGGACCGAGCGGTGGAGTTCGTCCAGCAGGAGCGTCTCCGGCGGGAACTCGTACTGGTGGGAGTAGGCGTCCGTGTCGAGGACCCCGATGTCGGCCCCCTCGACCGTGTGGTGTTCCAGGTTGGCCACGGCGGTGCCGACCTCCTCGTCGACCTTCTCGCGGAACTGCTCGGCCACGTGGCCGGCCAGCCCGCCGACGTCGCTCTCGTCGTCACCGAACACGAGGTCGGTGATGAGTTCGCGCTTGTCCTCGTAGGACTGGTAGTGCGCTTCGAGCGCAACGGCCTCGCGGAGTTGCGCGACCGCCTCGGCGTCGTAGCCGGCCTCGCTCGCGAGGTCGACGTACGCGTCGGGGGCGTCCTCCCAGAAGCTCACGGCGGGGAGGTGTCGGAGGTCCTCGCGCACGTCGTCGACGTGGGCGGCGACGTTGGCCGCGAGCGTCGTCGCGGTGGTGTCGGGCGCGTCTGCCAGGCTCGGCGAGACGACGGCGTCGACGGCGTCGGTGACGGCGCCGTCGACCTCGATGTCGTCGACGACGACCGTGGGAGCGCCGTAGACGTTCAGTAGGTCGAAGCCGTCGAGGCTCTCGCGGGTGCCGCCCGCGGCGACGAAGACGAACAGCGGGAGCGCCTCGTCGTGTCGCTCGCGGTTGTCCAGCATCTCCGAGGTGTCCTTGGTGGCGTCGTCCATGTCGTAGACGCCGCCCTCCAGCGGCCGGCGGTCGAAGTAGTGGTACTGGGCGTCGGCGCGGCTGTGCTGGTCGGTGACCAGCGGGAGCGTCGCGCGCTCCAGCGCGGCGCCGGCCAGATAGCCGTCCGCGGTGTTGGCGTGGCGGACGATGACCGGGCGCTCGGTCAGCACCGCCTTGCGAATCTCGGTGGCCGCCTCGACCAGGTCCCCGGAGAGGGCCTCGACGGTGTCGTCGTCGGCCAGCGGAGAAGCGGCGTCGGGCCGGGCCTCGTCGTCGAGCGCGTCGGCGAGGCGCTGTTCGATCGCGTCGCTTTCCTCGTCGTCGAGGACCGTGAGGTCCTCGGTCTCGACCTGCAACTCGCCGCGGCGTTCGCGCACTTCGCCGTCGAGGCGAACGAACTCGCCCTCCTCGACGTCGGGGTACGCGCGGACGCCGGCTTCGACGAACGCGGCGCAGTCGACGGTGCCGGTCTCGTCGTGTAGCTCGAAGACGGTCGGACCGGAGGTCTGGCGGATGCCGACGACCTCGCCCTCTAATCGGACGTCGTCGCCGACGTGGTCGTCAAGGCTGCCGACGGTGACTGTCTCGGGCGGTTCGTCGCTCGATGGCGCTTCGGTGTCCGCCTCGGCGGTCGCCGCGTCGGCACCGCTCTCGGCGGTCACGTCGTCCGCCATCCCGTCCTCGGCGGTCTCGGAGCCGCTCGACGCGACGACGGCCGCCTCGGTGGCATCGTCCGCGTCGTTCGTCTCGCCGACCGCCCCGACGGCGGTGTCCGGGGATTCGCTGTCGTTCGCACTCTCTTCGTCCGCGTTCCCGTCAGCGTCGGCCGTGTCCGCAGCGGGGGACTGAGCGGACGCCCCGTCCCCGTCAGCGTTTCCCGACTCGTCGTCCTCTTCGAGCAGCGTGGAGTGGCCTACATCGGGGTCGTCCACGAGCACGCCGCGGAACTCGCGTTCGGCCTGTCGAATGGACCAGCCGAGGTCGACGTTGCCGTTGTCGCGGACGTTCTTGACCTGGATGTACACCTCGTCGCCCGGCTCCCAGTCCAGCGAGTCCAGTCGCTGGTCCAGCTCGCTGCGGTGGAGCAGGCCGGTGACGCTGTCACCGATGTCGACGAAGACGCCGAACTCGGCGAAGCCGTCCACGTTGCCGCGGTAGTATCGACCAACGTTGAGCTGGTCGGCGCTGTTCCCTCGGAACTCGAACAACGCGTCCTCCTCGTGGAGGTCGCAGATGTGTCCGTCGACGGACGTACCGCAAATGATACACGAACCCATTGCCCGATGCAAGCAGGTGGGGCCTAAAACTGTTGTCGAATTCCGCACGAGCGAAAAGGGACGCTTACCGGTCCCTCATTCGAGGACGTCGCTCTCCGATTCGAGCAGTTCCAGCTCTTCTCGGACTTCTCTTGCCTGTTCTGGGAACAGTGCGACTTCCACTTCGCTGCCCTGCTCGTCCTCGAAGGCGAGTTTCACGCGCTTGTCGCCGTACTCCCTGACGTCGACCCCGTCCATGTCGTACATCTTGACGGTCGCCTGCTTGTTCGAGGGACCGACGTTCTTGAACGCGCCGTCCTTGAGTTCGAGGGTGAAGTCGTCGATGTCGAGCGTGAGCATACCCGCTCTACTCGCCCATGGTTAAAATCCGCTCGCACTCGCCAACGCCGTCAGCGCGGCAAGACCACGAAAACCGTAGCCAAAGAGTATCGTCGCCGGAACGGCGCCGACGAGGGCCGCTTTCGGCAGGCTGAGTTCGTGGACGACGGCCGTCCCGACCACGTACAACGTTGCGCCCCAGAGCGTGACGAGAACGCGCAGTTCCGGGAACGGGAGCCCCGCGACGATACAGGGGGCCATCGCGTAGCACATCACCTGGACCGTCTCGCTGATGCCGCCCCGGTCAGGCGCGGTGGGGATGAGCAGGAGCGTCTGTATCGCCGCGGTCAGGTGGACCGTGATGGGCGCGGCGAAGACGATGATACCCAGCAGGGCGAGGACGGCGACGCCCGGCGAGAAGTCGCCGATTGCGGGGTATGGGAACGGGCCGGTCGAGAGGAGGCCGCGGGCGGCGAGTTCGACCACGAGAAAGCGGCCCAGTTCCTCGGCGAGGACGACCAGCGACGCGAAGATGAGCCCTGGCGCCTGGTCACCGGGCGCGATGCCGGTCCGGAAGAACCGTCGCGGTCTGTGGAGTACCTCCGCCCAAGCGCGAACGATGGCCACGGGTCCGCGGTCCCGCCCTGTGCCGGTGGTCTCGACCCACTGTGTCACGACTGTGAATGTGGACTCGGCCAGTAAGACAATTGCGAGTCGTCGTGACGCCGCTGTCCGGTCATAGCTCAGTCTACGGCTACTCGTCGGCACCTTCGGAGCAGATGCTTACGAGTTCGGGCACACGGCCCTCACGGCTACTCGTCGGCACCTTCGGAGCAGATGCTCACGAATTCGGGCACACGGCCCTCACGGCTAATCATCTGCTCCGACGTTCTCCATGCTCTCCAAACACGGCGGATCGGGTTCGATGTTCGCGTACTGGACGGCTTCCTCTCCCAGACGGGCCACTCGCTCGTCGATTCCCTCGTCGGTAATCGCCCCGTTCTCGACGGCGTTGCGGGCCCGCGGGACGGCCGCCTGGTGGGGGATGACCCAGCAGTTCAGCGCCCGGCAGACCGACCGGAGATGTTCGAGCGCGGTGATGGGAAAGCCCCCGCCGGCGACGGCGAGCAGCCCCACGGTCTTGTTCTCGAACTCCTCGAAGCCACAGTAGTCCAGCGCGTTCTTCAGCGGCGCGGAGTAGGAGCCGTGATAGACGGGCGTCCCGAGCAGTATCGAGTCGGCCTCGCGAATCCGGCGCGTGACCTCGGGCGCGTCGCCGGCCTTGCGGTCGTCCGCGTCGAAGACCGGGAGGTTGTACTCGCGGAGGTCGAGCAGTTCGGTCGTTCCGCCGGCCTCGGCGGCCGCGTCGAGGGCACGCTCGACGGCGATTCGGGTGTAGCTCGCGTCACGGAGACTCCCGACGACACCGACCACGTGTGGTCGTGACATACGTCGACACAGGCGACGGCAGTGCAAAGTGCTAGCGGTCGAACGGACGGATCAGGTCCCCCATGGCCGGCCACGAAACTCTCCCGGCTCGCCCCTCCTGGCTAAGCCGGGGACGGGAGCGTGCCGGCGGGGCTACGAAGTCCGGTACTGTGCGGTCACGTCCTCCAGTTCTACCTCGCCCTCGGGAACCCGGTAGGCCGCGACGACGTCCCGGTCGGCGTCGGCCGAGTCGACCGTTTTGTCGACGGCGTAGCCCACGTAGGTACACGCCTCGGGCGTAAACTCCACCACTGAGTACCCCCAGTTGTGGCTGTCGAAAAACTCGATGTGGGGGTTCATCGCCGGGACGAGTTTGCTCAGGAGCGGCTCGGTTATCCTGCCGCGCCAGCCGCGGGTCAGATGGAGCGCCTCGGCGACGTTGAGCGAGGTGAGCGCGGGCGTCATGAACTCCACGCCGATGCGCTCGCCTTGGGCGACCCCCTTGCCGCCGGTGACGCGGCCGGGGTAGGAGCTCTGCTGATAGCCGACGATATAACAGTGCATGTCGCCGGTCAGGGTCACGTAGTTTGTCACGTCGGCCTCGGCGATGGCCTCGGAGATGCGCTGGCGCTCGCGGGTGTAGCCGTCCCAGCCGCACTGTACGGGATAGATAGAGAGTGGCCCGGACCCCAGCCGGAACGGGACGGTCAACACCTCGTCGGCCCACACCGTCCACGTCCGCTCGCACTCGGTGATGGTGTCGACGAGCCACTCGCGTTGCTCCTCGCCAAGCATCGTCCGCCCGGGCGGCTCACGGTGGGGTCCGACGTTGTCCGGCGTGGGAATCGCCTCCCGGGGCGGGTCCCGGAAGAGGCGCTCGTCGGTCATCGCCAGCGTCAGGAGGTCCCCGAATTCGAGCGAGCGCCAGAGCCGGAACCGCTCCTGCAGGGAGTCGCCGCCGGGGTCGTACTCGACGCGGGCCGGGAGATACTCCCACCAGGCGTGCATCGCGTCGGCGGTTAGCTGGGTCATGAACTCCGGGTCGTCCCCGCGGGGATGGTCGCCCGCCGGGGCATCCGTTCGCCGGTCCCAGTAGAGGTCGTTGACCATCTCGTGGTCGTCCCAGCCGGCGATGACGGTGTGTGATTCCAGCGCCCGCTGGAGGAACCGGTCGGTCCGGTACTCGCGGTGGAGATAGCGGTAGTCCGCGAGTGTACGCACCCGTGCGTGTCCGCTCGGCAGCGACAGCTCCCGGCCCTCGTAATCGTACGACCCCAGCCCCCTGAAATGGCCGTCATCGGACTCGTAGATGAAATCACCCAGATGGACGATGAAGTCCACGTCCGCCTCCGCGACGTAGCCCAGCGCCGGGAAGTAGCCGTTAAGGTAGTTCTGGCAGGTGAGTACGGCCAGTCGGACGGAGTCGGGCGAATCGTCGGGGGCGGGGAGCGTCCGACACCGCCCCGTCCGGGAGGCGATGCCGTCGTAGACGAACCGATAACAGTACTCGCTGTCCGGTTCGAGGTCCCCGTCGAGGTCGACTTTCACCGTGTAATCGTGAGCCCTGACGCTGTCGCTGTCGGTCACCAGGCCGCTGTAGACGACGTCCTCGAACCCGTCGTCGGTGGCCACCTGCACGCCCAGCGGGACCGCGGGGTCGAACCGCTCGGGGTCGACGCGCGTCCAGAGGATGACGCCGCTGGGCGTCGGCCCGCCGCTGGCGACCGACTGCGGGAAGACGGCGTCGGGGTCGGCGTCGTCGTCGACCCCGAACACGTCCGTGTCCCCCATCTCGTCGGGGTCCATCGCCACCGCGAGGTCGTGCGAGTCGAGTTCCGACAGCAGCTCCGCGTGGTCGTCGGTGCCGCGTGCGGGTTCGTCCCGCCCGTTCGGCCCCCTCTCGCCGGTCATGCCACCCCGTATACGGCCGAGTTGTATCGAGGTTTCGGCCGCGCGCCGGAGACGGCCCGCCGCCACGGAGACTGTCGAGGGTTTCAGCTCCGGAGGCTGGCGACGGTCTCGCCGTCCGCGTCGGCGAGTTCGACCAGTTCGTCGTCCGCGAGGTCGGCAAGCAGGCCACGCAGCCACTCGCGGCCGTGGTTGCCCTCGGGCGCGTAGTCGACGCGGACGCGGGGGCCGAGTTCGTCGAGTGCCAGTTCGTCGTACTCGTTGAGGACGCTGACGACCCGCCCCCGGAACTGCCGGCGACTCCCCTCGAACTCGGGCTGAGTGGGCACGTCCGGCGCAGTAAAATCGCCCGACTGGTAGGCCGAACACCACTCGCGCCACGGACACTGTGCGCCGTCGCAGTCGGGCGTCTTCTCGCAGGCTACCCCGCCCAGTTCCATGATGGCGTTGTTCCAGACGCGGGACTGCCCCTCGGGCATGAGTCGCTGGGCCGTCGCCTCGAACTCGCCGTTGCCGGTGTTGAACGCGAAGGAGGCGACGGCGTTGGCGGTGTACGGGCCGACGCCCATCAGTTCCGAGAGGCCGTCCGGGTCGCGGGGCCACTCGCCGTCGCGCTCCCCAGTCACCTGCCGGGCGGCCTCGTGGAGGTACTTCGCGCGGTTGTTGTACCCCAGCGAGTGGTCGGTCCAGAAGCCGACCACCTCGCCGCGGTCGGCGGCTGCGAGGTCCTCGACGGCGGGCCACCGCTCCAGAAAGTCCGCCCACGCCGCGACGACGCGGTCGAGCTGTGTCTGTTGGCTCATCACCTCCGAGACGAGAACCTCGTAGGGGTCGTCGGTCCGTCGCCACGGGTAGTCTCGGTGGTCGGCCTCGTACCACTCGACGAGGGCGTCCTGAACCGCTGTCAGGTCACCCGGGAGGGAGTCGCTTTCGCCCGACTGCTCGCTCATTGTCGGCTCTTTGGACCTCTGTGGTTTGTGTGTGATGGTTATGACTAAAACGGACACAGCCGATAGCAGCCAGGGGACACGGCGCCCAGTCGCAAGGCGTTTTTGTGCCCTGGCCCTCCGGTCGTGTATGACACTGGACGAGCTACAGGACGAGGTGCAGGACCGGTACACCGAACTGGACGGGGACCTCGACGTATCGCTGGACCGCGAGACGCGCAACGAACTGTCGATGCTCTCGGTCGCGCTGGACCCCGAGGACACGGACGAACTCGTCCGGCGGGCCGTCCACATGCTGTTCCAGTCGACCGTCGAGCGCGGGACGCTCGATTTCCATCTCCGGTCGGGCTTTGACTGCACGTACGACGAGTATCTCTCGGGGATGACCTTCGACGAGATGGCCGGCGGCAACCAGTTCCCGCAGGCCACGGACAACGACGACCGGCGCTACCAGTTCTAAAGCACCAGGACGACCGCGAACAGGCTCGCGCCGCCGAGCACGACGGAGCTCCACAGCGCGATGCGGGTCGTGAAGCTCCGGTCCGGCCCCGGCGCGGTCAGTGCGGCCTTGACGACGATGCTGGCCGCGGGGGCCAGCAGGGTGGCCACCATCGCCGTCGTCTCCCCGATTGCGCCGCCCCGGTACAGCAACACGGCCGAGGCGGTCGCGCCGGCGCTGGAGACCAGCCCGCTCAGCGCCGAGGTGACGTACGGTCCGGCGGTCCCGAAGGAGCGGCGTCGACCCGACGAACCCCGTGGACGAGGCGGTAGGCAACCCGGAGATAGACGACGTGGCCAGCGACCCGACGACGGGGCGCCGAGGACACGTCCTAGGCGTCGGCCTCGATGTCGACGTACTGGTTCTCCCAGTCGCGGCGGGCGTCGAGTTCGCGGCGGCCGCGACGGGTCAGCGTGTAGAAGTTGGTCCGGCGGTCGCGCTGGCCCTTCTCGACCAACCCTTTGTCGACGAGCGTGTCGAGATTGGGGTAGAGCCGGCCGTGGTGAATCTCCTTCTCGTAGTAGGCTTCCAGTTCCTCCTTGACGGCGAGGCCATGTGGCTCCTTGTGGCCGGAGATCACGTAGAGGAGGTCCCGCTGAAAGCCGGTGAGGTCGTACATCGTCTCTCACTCATATATCAGGGACCAAACCATTTAAATATGTCGGATTAGCGAGTTTCCGGCCTGCTGGCTCGAAGAACATGGTTCGCAGCACGCTCGAAACCGCAGAGACAGCGGGGTTACGCGGCTGGGAAAACTGTTCAGTTTCCCGTCATACGATGACTGCGTGTCGGCGGTGATATTATCTATCGGGGCGACTATTTGTCGGTATGCCGGAAGAAACCCTGTTCGAGAGTGAACAGCTGATGGGTCGTGACGCCGTCGCGGACTACCTTCGGACGCTCGCGGACTCGCTCGAAGCCGGCTCGGACGTGACGCTGCGGGCGGGCGACCAGTCCGTGACGATGCATCCACCGGGCGAAGTGGAGTTCGAGGTCAAGGCCGAGCGCGAGGGACCGACCGACGGGAACGGAGAGCTAAGCATCGAAGTGGAACTCGAATGGCCCGAGAACGCGAGCCAGGATGACGGCCTCTCTATCGAGTAGCTCGGGGCGATGTGGGCGGCCTGACAGCTCATCGGGTGTTTTCCAGCGAAGTAAGTGGAAAGCGGCCGCCGAAAATGCGGCCGCTTGCCGCCCTGAATTGGTCCCCGCTGACGCTTCGGCCCTCCAAGCGAAGCGTCACTGGATAGAAAGCGAGTGAGTTACTTAAAAGTATCGGCCTCCGGGCGATATGGACGCCGAGTGATGGGTGTGCGTTAGCCACCCGGGGCCCGGACGTAACCGACTGGGACACAGACGAGTGGTTTCGGTATCCGTTCGGCGACCGTCCGTAACGTCGTCGCGGTCGGCCGCCGACGGAGTCACGATGGCCTCGGTAGCGCCCGTCGCTGTAGAGGCGACGAGACGAGCGGGGCGACAGTCAGCGGTTCTCGCGCTGTTCGACCTTGTTCAGTTCGATGAGCAGGCGGAACGTCGCCTTCACGAGGTTGGCGTCAACGTCGAACCGCTCGGCGTTCTCGCCGGCGCGGTCCATCACGGCCTGTTCCTGTGACTCGTCGGTCGTCGGGAGCCCCTGCTCCTCTTTGACCTGTGCGATGGTGTCGGCTACGTAGGTCCGTTGGGCGATTTTCTCGACGATTTCGCGGTCGATAGTACGAATCTCCTCGCGCAGTTCATCCAGTGACATCTCCTCGGGGTTCGAGCTCATCGTGTCCGTGTTCCCTCCGTTTGCGTGGTCGTCAACAGGGTACTGCCGGGCCGTTCGTCCCAGTACTCCCTGACCTGTTCGAGCGCCTGGCGATCGCCGACGGCCGTGAACGAGGGACCGGTCCCCGACAGCGAGACGCCCTCGACCTGTGAGAGCCCCTCGACCATCGGCTCGGTGTCGAACCCGAGCGCCGCACAGAACGCCAGCCCGTTGACCGTCATGGCACGCCGGTAGTCGCCGTCCAGCGCCAACTCCGCCACGAGACGGGCCATCGGCGCTATCCGGCGACACCGGTCGACGTCGGCGTCCGCCGAAAAGGACTGCTCCGGGGGCGTCCAGACGAGCACGTCCCAGTCGACGGCCTCGCGGGCCAGCAGGTCGTCGGTCTCGTTGTCGGTGACGGTGACGCCGCCGAGCATCGACGCCGAGGCGTCGTCGAACGCGCCCGTAACCGTTACGCCCACGTCGCGTGCGGCCATCACGCCCAGCCGCGCCATGTCCTCGCGGGTCATCCGGTCGGTGGCGTCGAGCGCGGAGAGCGTCGCCATCACGGTAGCGTTGGCCGCCGCGCTCGAACTCTTCAGCCCGGAGGCCATCGGCACCTCGCTCTCCGTGCGGACCGTCCCGCCCGACACCGCCGGCATCCCCACGGCTCCGCCGTGAGCGTCGATAACGTACTCGACGCAGCGCTCGACGAGGCGCGTGTCGGCGTCGGGCGCGCCCGCAACCTCGCCGGTCACGTCGTCGCGTTCCGTCGACAGCTCCACGGTCGCAGTGGTGTACTCGTCGATGGCGAACGCCGACCCGCGGCCCGTCGCCAGCGCGTTCAGAACCGTCCCGGCGGCCGGCGCTCGTGCTGAGCCTTCCATCGCTCGTTTCTCCCGTCCGCCCGTATTTACCATCTGCGGAAGCGGTCATCCCGATAACGCGCCGCTTTTGCACGCGGAGGGCAAACGGCGGAGCGTGAGCAACCGTTCGGACATCCCGCCGGACACCGTCTCGGTCGAACTCACCGAGGACGGCGTCGCCGTGGAGTATCTCGACGGCCGGACCGCTTTCTACCACGGCGTCCCGGCGAAGGCGGAGGAAAGCGTGACCACGGCCCCCGGCAAGGACACGCACGTCCTCATCACCGACAAGACCGAGACCTCCGGCATCATGGTGTACGTCAACGACCTGCGGACCCACGACGACATCATCGAGGAGAGCGGCGTCGGCCGCGTCGTGCTGGACGACGGCGAGGAGGACGAACTGTTCCCCGGAGTGACGGTCACGGACCACCAGATGCGCGTCGAAGTGACCGTCGACTACGACGTGACCGACGGCCGCGTGTTCGTCTTCGAGGAAGACGAGATGGGCGAGCGGAGCTTCGAGATAGTGCCCGCCGAGGAGTGAGGACGGCGAGCGAACGGCGTGAGCGAGCCGTTTTTCGCGCCCGTTCTTGCGTGACCGACAATGAGCGCGGTCCGGCATCGAGGTCCGACCGGCCGAGAGGGTCGATAGCAGAACGTGGGCGCCGTCGACCGGTCTCTTCACTGCAGGTACGATGGGTCCTCGTCGTCGCAGTTTTCCTCGTGTTTTTTTGCGTCGTCGCGGTCGTCGAACATGAGGCCACAGGTCTCACATTCGTACCAAGTCATCTCGTCGCGCTCGGTAGTGACCACCATGTGAGACACTCTATCGCCGGGAGGTAAATTGTTTTCGCGCGACAGTTCGTGACGGGTTTGTGGGACGACACCGGACGTGTACGACCGGCCAGCACCGCGAGGAGGCAACAGGCGGCTGACACGACAACGGGAACCCTCAAGGGGGCCGGAGAGCTAGCCGCTGACATGAGCGGGAACGGCGGCGATAGCGTCGAACTCACGGTCGAGGGCGCTCACAAGCGCGACGCCGGGCGGGGTATCGCCCGCCTGCCGGAGTCCGTACGCAGCGAACTGGGCGTGTTGAGCGGGTCGCCGGTCATCATCGAGGGCGAAGGGATGACCGTGGTGAAGGTGTGGCCGGGTGACGGGGACGGCTCCACGGTCCGCATCGACTCGGACACGCGGGCCAACGCCGGCGTCAACATCGGCGATACGGTTCGGGTCCGGGCCGGGTCGGTGACGGAGGCGACGGACATCAGCATCCATCCCCTGAACCCCCTGCCCGGGACGGACGAGTACGCACACATGGTCCGGACGCGACTGGTCGACCAGATGGTCCAGGCCGGCGAGCGGACCCACATCGACGGGCTGGGGACCTTCGTTGTGCGGACGACGGAGCCTGACGGCGCCGTCCGAGTCACGCCCCGGACGGACGTGTCGGTGTTGCCGACGATCGACGAGCCCGACGACGGGACCGCTCCCGAGACGGGCAGTACGTCGACCGAAGCGGCGAACGTCCAGCCGGCCGAGACGGCCACCGACGTGAGCTACGAGGACATCGGTGGCCTCGACGATGAACTGGACCGCATCCGCGAGATGATAGAGCTCCCGCTGTCCGAGCCCGAGCGGTTCCGTGAGCTGGGTATCGACCCACCCAGCGGCGTCCTGATGCACGGGCCGCCGGGGACGGGGAAGACGCTCATCGCGAAGGCCGTCGCCAACGAGGTCGACGCCTACTTCGACACCATCTCCGGGCCCGAAATCGTCTCGAAATACAAGGGCGAGAGCGAGGAGCGCCTGCGGGAGGCCTTCGAGCGGGCCGGGGAGAACTCCCCGGCGATACTGTTCGTCGACGAGATAGACTCCATCGCGGGGTCACGCGGCGAGGACGCCGACATGGAGAACCGCGTCGTCGCCCAGTTGCTGACGCTGATGGACGGGCTGGAATCCCGCGGCCGCGTGGTCGTCATCGGCGCGACCAACCGCGTCGACGCGGTCGACCCCGCGCTGCGACGCGGCGGGCGGTTCGACCGCGAAATCGAAATCGGCGTGCCCGACGAGGCAGGCCGGCGGGAGATTCTGGACGTCCACACCCGCGAGATGCCGCTGGCCGACGACGTGGATCTGGACCGCCTCGCCGCCCAGACCCACGGCTTCGTCGGCGCGGACCTGGCCTCGCTAACGACCGAAGCGGCGATGTCCTCGCTGCGAGCGGCGGGGCAACGGGAGGAGGCGGAATCCGAGGACGCCGAGGGCGAGGGATCGACGGTGACACAGTCGGATTTCGACGTGGCGCTGGCGGTCGTCGACCCCAGCGCGATGCGGGAGTACGTCGCCGAGACCCCCGCCGTCTCCTTCGACGACGTCGGCGGACTGAGCGAAGTCAAGCAGACGCTCACGGAGGCCATCGAGTGGCCCCTCGCTTACGACGAACTGTTCTCCGCGACCAACACCGACCCGCCCAGCGGCATCCTGCTGTACGGGCCGCCCGGCACCGGAAAGACGCTGCTGGCCCGGGCCGTCGCCGGCGAGAGTAACGTGAACTTCATCCACGTTGCCGGCCCGGAGATCATGGACCGCTACGTCGGCGAAAGCGAGGAAGCGGTGCGTGAGCTGTTCGAGCGGGCCCGCCAGACCGCGCCGAGCATCATCTTCCTCGACGAGATAGACGCCATCGCCAGCCACCGCGGCCAGGGTAACGAGGTGACCGAACGGGTGGTCTCACAGCTGCTGGCCGAACTCGACGGCATCACGGAGAACCCCAACCTGGTGGTGCTGGCGGCCACGAACCGCCGGGACATGATAGACGACGCCCTGCTGCGGCCGGGTCGGCTCGAACAGCACGTCGAGGTTCCGAACCCCGACACCGCGGCTCGCGAGGAGATTCTGGCGGTCCACACCCGCGGCAAGCCGCTGGCCGACGACGTTGCCGTGCCGGAACTCGCGGCCGAGCTGTCGGGCTACTCGGGGGCCGAACTGGAGGCCGTGGTCCGGGAGGCGTCGATGCTCGCCATCCGCGAGATGGCCGACGAACTCGGTCCGGCCGAGGCCACCGAGCGCGCCGACGAGGTCCGTATCACCGGCGACCACTTCCGCCGGGCGATGGAGCGGGCCGCCGACCGGTGAGGTTCGCCCGTGGAAATCGGTCCTCTGCGTCCGGGTGCGTTCAGCCTCCGAGACGCCAATGGCACGCCGTCTCCACGAGCGACGCCGGCCGTCGGCGAGCCGCCGACCGGACCTAATACTGACGGACAACTCTTGCCCGTCGACCGCCAACTGTCATCGTGGGTCAGGACACTGCGCGGTTCGGTCACTACACCGACGGCACGTGGGACGACGGCGACGGCGCCGACACGTTCGAGACGGTCAACCCCGCGACTGGCGAGCGGCTGGCGACGGTCCGGGAGGGCACACCGTCAGACGTAG
>PXQZ01000105.1 GCA_003021755.1 Halobacteriales archaeon QH_8_67_36
CGTGTATGGCAGACACCGTCTGGGTCGTCAGACACGGCCAGCGACAGGACAGCGTCGACCCCGAGTGGGACGACCACGCCGACCGCGTCCACGACCCGCCGCTGACGGACCTCGGCCGGTGGGCCGCCTGGCGGACCGGTCGCCGGTTCGTCGAGTCGGGCATCGAACTCGACGCGGTGTACGCGTCGCCGTTCCTGCGGACGGCCGAGACTGCCGAGGAAATCGGTCGCGAGACGGGCAACGACGTGTTGCTGGAGCCGGGCCTTGGCGAACACCGCAACGCCGAGTGGTTCGACGCCGACCCGGAGACCGTCCCGCGGACGGACCTCGCGGAGTGGTTCGACCCGATACGGCTCGACCACGACCCCTATCTCGTCCCCGAATTCCCCGAGAGCCACGACGAGGCGATACGCCGGACCGGGACCGTCGCCCGACAGATCGTCGCGGGGACGGAGGGAGCGGTGCTGCTCGTCGGCCACGGGCTCACCGTCGGCGGCGTGGTCGACGGGCTCGCGGGCTCGACCGACGGCGTGGACGCACCGCTGTGTGGGGTGACACGCCTCCACCGCGACCGCGGCAACTGGCGGCTCGCGTTCTCCGGCGACACGACGCATCTGGACGTGTAGGGTTCCTGCCCACCAGCGCGCGAGAACGACGCCTTTTTTCGACTGACGGCGGAATATGCCGTATGGACGGCGGCAGCGGCGACATGACCCTCGCGTTCGACCTCGACGCCCTCAAGGAGCTCGCTTACCCGGACAGCGTCTTCACCGACGCGCGCCAGTGGTCCGAGTACGTCGGGGTCATCTCCGAACAGCCCACCTACGTCGTGACCAACTTCACGCGGAAACACCGCATCAGACAGGACTTCTTTTCCGGTCCGCGCGGGCGAGCGGAGAGTCTGGAGAACGTCAAAGAGCAGTTCGACACCGACCGGCACGTCTTCGTCGGGAGCGGCGAGGCCGACGCCGACCTGGCCGAGTCGGCCGGCTGGGAGTTCCTTCCGGTCACCGACGCCGCCGAGGCGGCCGACTGGGAACTGGGCGAGCCACAGGCCCCCGAGGCGACGGCCAACGAAGCGGACGAGACGCGCGACGACTGGCCGTAGAGCGCCCTCGTGGGTTTTGGGCGGCCGTATCGCGGGCTTTAACCACATCAACGGCCAATCGACGGTAATGGCAGAACCGCGCGTGCCCGGCGGGCGCGAGTCCGAACTCGAACTCCCCTGTGGCGAGGTCATCAGTACCCACGACGACCTCGACCTGGGGCTGCGGGAGTACGACTGCGCCTGTGGAGCGACCCACGCAGTCGTCATGGACATGCATCCGCTGGCCCGGTTCGTTCCCGAGTTTCTGGAGCGGATACTCGTCGAGACCATCGAGCCGGCCGACGACCACGACGAGTTCACCATCGCGCACCTGATGGGCGTCGTCATCGAGGAGTTCCCCGAGAAGGTGGCCGTGGCCGACGCGACCGAGGACGGCGCCGTCGGCTTCTCGATGGTCTGGGTCACCGACTTCGACGCCCGGCGGCTCCACGAAATCGTCGTCGAACTCATCGTCGAACTGATGGACCACGCCGTCTCCCACGCCGAGGACGACGAGATGGCCGCGGCGTTCGAGGAACAGATGCTCGAATTCGACATCGGTGTCTTCGTCGACCAGTACCGGGCAGAACGGAACTTCGAGGACGAACACGACTCGGCGGTCTAAATCGTCGAGGACGAAGACAGACTCCGAAATAGCAAGTCAAAAGCGAGTCTCCGGAGTGGTAACCACCTGACTGGTGTTGACGTGTGTGCCGACGGTGTATGACAACCAGTCACAGAACGCGTCCCGTCGCCGTCTTTCGGTTTCGTCCAAACCGGCGTCAGACAGCAGTCTGACGGTGTTATATGAGGGTTCGGCTCCTGTGCGTGTGTATGGCCATCCGTCACGGCGAGTTCGAGCGCATACAGTCCGTCCTCGACGACGCCGATGCAGACGGCCCCCTGACGGCCCGGGAGATTCTTGCGTTGCTGGAGGAACACGACGAGGAGTTCGACAGCGCTCACCAGGTCGCCACAGTGCTGGGTCGGCGGGCCCAGACCGGCGAAGTCGAGGTCATCCGGGACCAGCCCTACCGGTACAGCGTCGCCGACGAGTAGGAACGAGCGGGTGACAGTCACCCCCGTGTGAGCCTCCCGCATTACGATATTCGAAATTCGGCTTCGAGCTTCGTACCGTTTCGCCGGGCTTATTACGATGTGTGGGTTCGAATCGGGTAATGACAGCCGAGGAAGACCGCACGATTCTGCTTATCGGGAGCGGCCCAATCAAGATCGGCCAGGCGGCCGAATTCGACTACTCCGGCGCTCAGGCCTGTCGAGCCCTCCGGGAGGAGGGCGCGCGCGTGGTGCTTGTCAACTCCAATCCGGCGACCATCATGACCGACCCGGACATGGCCGACAAGGTGTACCTCGAACCCATCAACACCGAGGCCATCACCGAGATCATCCGGAAGGAGAACCCGGACGGCGTCATCGCCGGCCTGGGCGGCCAGACCGGCCTCAACGTCACCGCCGAACTCGCCGAGGAGGGCGTCCTCGAAGCGTTCGACGTGGACGTGATGGGCACGCCGCTTGACACCATCTACGCCACCGAGGACCGCGACCTGTTCCGCCAGCGCATGGAGGACATCGGAGAACCCGTCCCCGCGTCGACGACCATCTCGCTCGACGAGGACGAGTCCGTGACGGACTTCGACGAGGCCGCCTTCCGGCAGCGCGTCGAGGACGCCGTCGACGAGGTCGGCGGCCTCCCGGTCATCGCCCGCACTACCTACACGCTGGGCGGTTCCGGCTCCGGCGTTGTCGACGACTTCGAGAAACTCGTCGAGCGCGTCCGCAAGGGCTTGCGCCTCTCCCGCAACAGCGAGGTCCTCATCACCGAATCCATCTCCGGCTGGGTAGAACTGGAGTACGAGGTCATGCGCGACGCCGACGACTCCTGTATCATCATCTGCAACATGGAGAACATCGACCCGATGGGTATCCACACGGGCGAGTCGACCGTCGTCACGCCCTCGCAGGTCATCCCCGACGAAGGTCACCAGGAGATGCGCGACTCCGCGCTGAAGGTCATCCGCGAACTCGGTATCCAGGGCGGCTGTAACATCCAGCACGCCTGGCGCGACGACGGCACGCCCGGCGGCGAGTACCGCGTCGTCGAAGTCAACCCCCGCGTCTCCCGTTCGTCCGCGCTGGCCTCGAAGGCGACTGGCTACCCCATCGCCCGCGTGACCGCGAAGGTCGCACTGGGCAAGCGCCTCCACGAGATCGAGAACGAGATCACCGGCGAAACCACGGCCGCCTTCGAACCGGCCATCGACTACATCGTCACGAAGGTCCCGCGCTGGCCCATCGACAAGTTCACCGACACCGACTTCGAGCTGTCGACGGCCATGAAATCGACGGGTGAGGCGATGTCGATCGGCCGGACCTTCCCCGAGAGCCTGCTGAAGGCGCTTCGCTCCTCGGAGTACACCCCCGCCGTCGACTTCGAGACGATCGGTGACGACGAACTCGAGTCGGAGTATCTCGTCCGTCCCTCGCCCGACCGCCCCTACGCCATCTTCGAGGCGTTCCTCCGTGGCTACACGGTCGAGGAAATCGTCGATCTGACCGACATCCACAAGTGGTACGTCGAGCGGTTCCAGGAGGTCGCCGAGGCCGCCGAAGCCGCCACCGCCGGGGACTTCGAGACGGCCGCCGCGGCCGGCTTCACGGACCAGGAAATCACCGCCCTCGCCGGGGGCGAGTGCAACGACACCCACGTCTCCTGGCTCCCGGCCGGGTTGGACAGCGATGACGGCGGTGAGAGCGATATCGAGGCCGCCACGGACGGGTCTGGCGCCCGGATCGAGGACGTCGAGAGCGAGACGGTCCACCGCGACTACAAGCTCGTCGACACGTGTGCCGGCGAGTTCGAGGCGACGACGCCGTACTACTACTCGACGCGTGACCCCATCTCGGGCATCGACCGCAACGAACTGCTGGTCGACCCGGAGGTCGAGAGCGTCGTCGTGGTCGGCGGCGGCCCGATCCGGATCGGGCAGGGGGTCGAGTTCGACTACTGTTCGGTCCACGCGGTGCAGGCCCTGGAGGCGATGGGCATCGACGCCCACGTCGTCAACAACAACCCGGAGACGGTGTCGACCGACTACGACACCTCGGACGGCCTCTTCTTCGAGCCCGTCACCGCCGAGGAGGTCGCCGACGTCGCCGAATCCACCGGCGCCGACGGCGTGATGGTCCAGTTCGGTGGCCAGACCTCCGTCGACATCGGCGAGCCCCTGGAGGACGAACTGGCCCGGCGCGGGCTCGACTGCGAGATTCTCGGCACCTCGGTCGAGGCGATGGACCTCGCCGAGGACCGCGACCGCTTCAACAAGCTGATGGACGAACTCGGCATCGCACAGGCCGAGGGTGGCACGGCGACGAGCAAGGAGGAAGCGCTCGACCTGGCCCACGACATCGGCTACCCCGTCCTCGTCCGCCCCTCCTACGTCCTCGGTGGCCGCGCGATGGACGTCGTCTACAACGACGACGACCTCGAAACGTACATCGAGGAGGCGGTCCGCGTCTCCCCGGACAAGCCGATCCTGGTCGACGAGTTCCTCGCCGACGCCGTCGAACTGGACGTCGACGCCGTCGCCGACGAGGACGACGTGCTCATCGGCGGCGTGATGGAACACGTCGAGACGGCCGGGGTCCACTCGGGCGACTCGGCGTGTATGATTCCGCCCCGCTCCCAGGAGATAAAGGACGTGATGCCCCGCATCCGCGAGGTCACCGAGGACATCGCCGACGCGCTCGACACCGTCGGCCTGCTGAACGTTCAGCTCGCGGTGCGTGACGGCGAGGTGTACGTACTGGAGGCGAACCCGCGCTCCTCCAGAACGGTGCCGTTCATCTCGAAGACCACGGGCGTCCCCATCGCGAGGATCGCCGCCCGCGTGATGGCCGGCGAAACGCTCGCGGAGATGGACATCGAGGAGCAGCTTCCCGAACAGGTCTCGGTCAAGGAAGTCGTCCTCCCGTTCGACCGCCTGCCGGGCTCGGACCCGCGTCTCGGCCCGGAGATGAAATCGACCGGCGAGGTGATGGGCACCGCCGGCTCCTTCGGCAAGGCCTACCAGAAGGCCCAGATGTGCGTCGGGAAGGACATCCCGCTCGAAGGCACCGCGCTGGTCGACTTCGGGGTGCGTGGCTACGAAGACCACTTCGACGTGGTCAGCCTCGACGACTACGAGGACACCGAGGCGGTCGTCGAAGCCATCCGGGCCGGCAACATCGACCTCGTCGCCTCCCGCGACCGCGACGTACTCGAAGCGTGTGTCGAGGAGACGGTCACCTACTTCTCGACCCGCGAGAGCACTGAGGCGGCGCTGGAAGCCATCAACTCCGCCGACCAGCCCCTGGCGGTGCAGGCCATCAGCGAGCGCCCGAAGACGACGCGCGACTGGGGTCGGGAGTAGGGGACTCTGAGCGGAGCAGAGTCTCCGAACGAATGAGCGGCCGCGTAGCGCGCCCCTCGAAGCAGCGCGGTGAGTGCAAAGGCACAACGAGGAATCGAGCGCCACGAGGGTCCTCGGAGACGGGGGGTCGTAGCCGGCCTATCCGTTCTCGGCCATCCCGAGCACGTCGTCGAAGAAGCCGAGCGAGTCGTGCGGGCCGGGGTTGGCCTCGGGGTGGTACTGTCGCGTGATGATGCCGAGGTCGTCGTTCTCCAGGCCCTCCGGCGTGTCGTCGTTGACGTTGACCTGCGTCACGTCGAGTTTGTCGCCGGGGTCGGCCACGGTGTACCCGTGGTTCTGAGTCGTCATCACGACCTGGTTCGACCGGAGGTCACGCACGGGCTGGTTGACGCCGCGGTGGCCGAACTCCATCTTTTCGGTCTCACCGCCCAGCGCGCTGGCGACGACCTGCTGGCCGAGACAGATGCCCGCGAGCGGCACGTTGCCGACGTAGGTCTCGACGAGTTCGCCGACCTGCTCGAAGTTCTCGGGGTCGCCGGGGCCGTTCGAGATGAAGAGGAGGTCGGGGTCGACCGCGGCCACGTCGTCCTCGGTGGCATTGTAGGGGAAGACGTGGACGACGGCGTCGCGTTCGACCAGCGAGTCGAGGATGGACCCCTTCGCGCCGCAGTCGACCAGCGCGACGGTCGCGCCCGATCCGTCCTCGTTGTAGCTCTCGACGCTGTCGACGGAGACCTGCGCGCCGATGTCGACGTGGTCGGACATGTGCTTGCACTGGTGGAGTTCGTCCAGCGCGTCCTGCTCGGTCGCGTCCGGGCCGGCGGCGATGCCGCACTTCATCGCGCCCTCGTCGCGAATCTCGGTGACGATGTCGCGGGTGTCGAGGTGGTCGACGGCCGGGACGCCCTCGCCTTCGAGCCACTCGGCCACGTCGTCGGTGAGTTCGCGGGCGACGACGCCGCGGGGGTGGACGCGGTCGTCCTCGAAGCGCTCCTCCCGGACGCCGTAGTTCCCGATGAGCGGGTAGGAGAACGTGAGAATCTGCTCCTCGTAGGACGGGTCGGTCAGACTCTCCTCGTACCCGGTGTAGGCGGTTGTGAACACGACCTCGCCGCGTGTCGACCCCGGAGCACGAGCGCGCGCCTCGATGACACGGTCGCCCTCCAGCGCCACGTATGCGTCAGCCATTACGAGATGCGTACAGTATTCGCCGGTATAAGGGTTGCTTTCGAAGCCGAGTTACGATTTTCGTAATCCTCAAGTCGGACGGGGCAGAATAGTTGCATCTCGATGGACGAACTGGACAAGGAGATCCTGTCGATACTCCGGCGGGACGCCCGCACGCCCTACACGGAGATCGCAGACCAGGTGGGGACCTCCGAGGGGACGGTGCGCAACCGCGTCGACCGACTGGTCGACGGCGGCATCATCGAGCGGTTCACCGTGGCGACGCGCACCGGCAACGTCAAGTCCATGATAGAGGTCGGCGTCGACGTCAACGTCGACACCGAAGCGGTCACCGACCACATCGCGGAGTGGCCCGCCGTCGACTTCGTCTGGCAGGTCTCCGGCGAGGAGGACATCGTCGTGGTCGTCGACGCGGCCGACACCGACGCGGTCAACGAACTCATCACCAGGGCGCGAGAGCTGGAGGAAGTGGTGAGCACGAAGACTCGGCTGATACTGGACGAGCGAGTTGGGTGAACGGTACGAGATCGTGCAGCGACCTCGAAAGGCGAGTAGCGAGCCGCGAGCACGAGCGGACCGACGAGCGCACCGACATCATCGTCCCGAACGCCGAACTGGCCATGTCGGCGGTGACCAACCGGACCGCGACGGACCCGGTCAGTATCTCCTACGAGTTCGGCGTCGACCGCGACGAAGTGCAGTCCATCATCTACGGAGTGGCCCGCGACCTCGACCACGTCGCCGAGCGGCCCGGACCCACCGTCGCCGGGACACTGACAGCGAGTTCCATCGTCCTCGTCGGCCACATCCGGCTCCCCGTCGAACGGAAGAACCGTGTCCCCGTGGTCCGGGCGGCGTTCGTCCGGACCGTCCATGGGGCCTGCACGGCCGCGGGCACCGATCTCAGCGAGGACTCCGGGACCGGTCGGAGTCAAACGGCGACGCCGTGCCCTCAGAGTGACGTGAGCCCGTCGAGCAGGTGAACGGCGCCGTGCTTGTCGAGCGGGTCGTTGGCGTTGCCACAGTGGGGCGACTGCACGCAGGCCGGGCAACCCGACTCGCAGTCACAGGAGCGCAGCATCGACAGCGTCGTCTCCATCAGCGGCGCCACGTCGTGGTAGGCCGCTCTGTTGAGACCGATGCCGCCGGGGTAGCCGTCGTAGATGAAGATCGTCGGTGCCCCGGTGTGGGGGTGCAGGGGCGTCGAGAGCCCGCCGATGTCACCCCGGTCACAGAGATACTCGAAGGGGAACATCGATATCATGGCGTGTTCGGCGGCGTGGATGGCGCCGGGGAAGTCCCCGTCCGGAGCGCCGTCGCCAGTCGCAGCGTCGGCCGTCGACTCGCCGCCGTACTCGCCGGCGAGGATGTCGCGCTGGAGGTTCTCGGGCACGGTGTAGTACATCGCCTTCGTCTCCAGGCTGGTCTCGGGGAGGTCCAGCGGCCGCTGGCCCAGCGTCTCGCCCGAGGAGCCGTCGCGGCGCTCGTAGCCCGTTATCCGCTTGCGCATGGTCACCGACGCGAAGCGGACCGGCACGTCCTCACGGGTCGGCAGCGGGCGCTCCCGTAGGTCGGCCTCGACGGTGATGGTCTTGTCGTGGAGGACGCGCGTGTAGTAGTCCGCCCACGTCCGGTCCAGTCGTGCGACGCCGGTCGAGAGGTCGAGGTCGGTCACCTCGTAGCGACGGCCCTGGTGGTGGTAGATGGCCCCCGGATGGGCGTCACGGAGGGCGTCCTCGAACGGGAGCCGGGCGATGACGTCGCCCTTTGCGACCAGTTTCACCTCGCGGTCGTCGACCGTCCGGAGGCTCATATCGTGGTGGGGTCGGCCGTTCGAGGTCCAGCGGATCCCCTGGGCAGTGCTCCGGCGCTCCAGCTCGTCCGCGGCTTCGAGGTCCGCAACCACGTCCGGGAACGACGGGCCGAAGTGGCGGTCGTCGTTGGCCGAGAGCCAGTTCTCGCCCGCAGCCGCGAGCACGTGGTCGGGCAGGAGCTGGTCGTTCTCGGGGTTCGTGACGGCCTGCTCGGCGGGTTTCTCGAACAGCGTCGCCGGATTGCACAGGACGTACTGGTCTAGCTGGTCCTCGCCGCCGACGAGCGCGACCAACGCCGGGTCGGTGCCCCGGCCCGCGCGGCCGGCCTGCTGGAACGCCCGCATCCGCGTGCCGGGGTAGCCGTCGATGAGCACCGCGTCGAGCCCGCCCACGTCGACGCCGAGTTCGAGCGCGCTGGTCGACCACACCCCGCGCAGATCGCCCGACTGGAGCCGGTCTTCGAGTTCGCGGCGCTTTTCGTTCGTGAGGGCGGCCTGGTAGGCCCCGACGCCGTCCGCGAGGTCGTGGTGGCCCCGCGAGCGGAGTTCGTCGGCGCTGTCACCGGCGTAGCGCTCTGCGGTCTGTCGGGAGCCCGCAAAGACCACCGTTTGGAGGCCCCGCTCGACCAGGTCGACGAACAGTCGCTTGGTCTCGACGTGGCTGGATTTGCGCCGGCCGCTATCCCATCCCTCTCCGCCGTCGTATTCGGGCGGGTTCCACAGCAGCCAATGGCGGGGGCCGCTGGCGCTCGTGTCCTCGTCGACGAGCGCGAAGGAGTCGTCCGGCTGGCCCGTTACCGTCGCGGCGTGGTCGACGGGGTTCCCGATGGTCGCCGAGCAGCAGACCCACTCGGGGTCGCTGTCGAAGCGCTCGGCGACGCGGGCGAGTCGGCGCATGACGAGCGAGACGTGGCTGCCGAAGATACCGCGGTAACCGTGGACCTCGTCGATGACCACGGTTTCGAGCCGCTCGAAAAACCAGTCCCACAGCCGGTGAGCGTGGGGGAGAACCCCGTAGTGGAGCATGTCCGGCGTCGTCAGCAGGACGGTCGGCTGGCGCTCGCGGATGGCCGCTTTCTCGCTTTTCGATTGCCGGCCGGTGTACTGCGCGACGGAGACGCCGGAGGCAAAGCCCAGCCCCTGTGCGAGGTCCGAGAGGGTCTCCGTCTGGTCGTTGATCAGCGCGACCTGGGGAGCGATGTAGAGGGTCGTCGCCCGACGGTCGAGCGCGCGCTCGAACGCGGGGACGGTGTAGGCCAGGCTTTTGCCGCTCGCGGTCTCGGTAGCGAGGACGACGTCGTCGCCGCCTCGAACCGCGTCGATGGCCGCGGTCTGGTGGGCGTAGAGGTCGGTGACACCCGCCTCTTCGAGGACGCCCGCGAGTCGGGAGTCGAGGTCGCAGTCCGCGGTCGTCGCCGCCCGGCCGGGGACCGTCCGCTCGTCGATTATCTGGCCCTCGTAGTAGGGGCGGTCGCGGAGCCACGCGATAGTGTCGTCCACGGCCGGGGTTAGGCCCCGGGCGCTATCGGTCTTGCTGTTCCCGTGACTCGACGCGCCGGTCCGCATCGTGCTGTGGGTCGTCGGCCGGGAGTCCGGCGACGGCCTCGGGCAGTCCCTCGACAGCGGTGGCGGTCGTCCGCGGCGACTCGATGGCGGGGACGCCCTCGCCGGCGACGGCGACGACCCGCTCGGCCGCGGTGATGACCGACTGGTTCGCGTCGCCGACGTCGCCGGCCACGACCGCCGCGTCGGCCGCGCGGGCTAACGCAGTCGCCCGCTCTCGGGCGCCGTCGTCGATGCCAGCGAAGGGCGGGACCGTGACGGCCTCGCAGTCGAGTTCGCGGGCGCGTTCGGCGGCAGCGTCACCGGCGGGGACCACACCCACGGACACGGTCACGCCGACGGCGACGAGGCGGGCGACGGCCGCGGCGGCCTGTCGGCCCGTGCCGATGACATGGACGGTCCGGTCGACCGGCTCGCGGTCGGGGAGCGCCGTCACCAGCGGCGCGTCGGTCGCGGGCTGGTCGGTGACGAGCGTCTCGGCGTCGAAGGCGCCTTTCAGCGTCGGCGACTGCAACACCTCTCGGGGCTCGCCCGCCGCCCGAACCTCGCCGTCCGCCAACAGGACGAGTTCGTCGCAGTAGCGCGCCGCGAGGTTCAGGTCGTGGATGGCCGCGACGGCGGTTTTCCCCTCGCGGGCGAGTCCGGCGACCAGTTCCAGCGTGCTGACGGCGTGGTTGATGTCGAGGTTCGAGGTGGGTTCGTCCAGCAGCAGGACGGGCGTCTCCTGGGCGAGCGCGCGGGCGAGCAGGACGCGCTGGCGCTCCCCGCCCGACAGCGAGGTGACGGGCCGGTCGGCGAAGCGGGCCACGTCGGCCCGCTCCATGGCGGCCGCGATGGCCTCGTGGTCCGCGCTGTCGACTCGCTCGAACCGTCCAAGGTGGGGCGTGCGACCCATCTCGACCGTCTGGCGGACGGTGAACTCGAAGGAGAGAGCACCCGGAGCGTCGTCGTCTTGCCGGCGCCGTTCGGGCCGACCAGCCCGACGATGGCGCCGCGTTCGGCGGTCAGCGACACGTCCGACAGTATCTCCGCCCCACCGAGTGAGACGGAGATACCCTCGGCGCTGAGCATCGGTGTCGGTTCGCCGTCGTGTCCCGGCTCGGAACCGCTCACAGCTCGTGCACCTCCCGCTTGCGGAGCAGGTAGAGGAAGAACGGGGCCCCGAGCGCGGCGGTGACGATACCCACCGGCAGTTCCGTGCTCCCCGAGCGAGCCAGCGTGTCGGTCGCCACGAGGAAGGAGGCCCCGGCCAGCGCCGACGTGGGCAGGAGGATGCGGTGGTCCGGCCCCACGAGCAGCCGCATCACGTGGGGGACGATGAGGCCGACGAAGCCGATGATGCCTGCGACGGCGACGCCGGCCGCGGTCGCCAGCGCCGACAGCGCGAGCAGCACCCGCTTCGTTCGCTTGACCTCGATACCGAGGCTCCGGGCGTCCTCCTCGCCCAGCAGCATGACGTTCAGGTCTCGGGTGTACAACATGAGGAGGGCGAAGGGGACGGCCACGAGCGTGAGGCTGGACCACACGTCCGGCCAGGCCGCCCCCTTCAGGTGGCCCATAAGCCAGTACAGCGCCCGGCGGATGCTCTCGCCGGCGTTGAGCAGGAGGAAGGAGACGATGGCACCCAGAAACGTCTGGACGGCGACGCCCGCGAGCAGCAGCGTCGCGACGGGCGTCCGACCGTTCTCCGTCGCGATGAGGTAGACGCCGAAGGCGGCGGCGAGCGCCCCGACGAAGGCGGCCCCGCGCAGCCCCAGCCCGAACGGGAGGGTCGTTCCGAGGACGATGAAGCCGACGGCACCGACGGCCGCGCCCGAGGAGACGCCGATGATGGAGGGGTCGGCCATCGGATTGCGGAAGATGCCCTGCATGATGGTGCCCGCGGCCGCCAGCGCGAAGCCGACGACGGCCGCAAGCAGGATGCGCGGCAGGCGGATTCGCATCACGATCTGCTCCTGGAGCCCCGAGACACGGAACCGGAACAGCGGCCGGGTCGTCACGTCCATGGCAGCACCCGAGAGCTCCACTGCTGTCGGGACGGCGACGGCGTTGAGCAACACCCGCGCCACCTCCGCGGGGGGAATCCACACCGGGCCGACAGCGGCGCTCACCGTGACGACGAAGGCGAGCAGCACGAACAGCGCCAGCGACCACACCGCCGTTCTCCCGGGGGTTCGCACGACTGAAAACCGACTTGCAGTAGGTAAATATTTATTGTTACTCCGCCCGGAGACAGACGATGCGACGACTCGCGACACTTGTCGCCGGAGTGGTCGTACTCGCGGCGCTGGCGGCGACGCCGGCGGCAGCGAGTGCGGGACAGTCCGGCCAGAACTGTGCGTTCCCGGTGACCATGACCGACGCGACCGGAACCGAAGTGACCGTCGAGGAACGGCCGGACAGGGTGGTCACGACCAACCCCTCGGCCGCCCAGACGATGTGGGAGATCGGCGGCCGCGACCAGGTTGTCGGCCTCACCCAGTACGCGTCCTATCTGGAGGGCGCCGAGAGCCGGACCAACGTCTCGGCCAGCTTCGGCGTGAGCCGCGAGACGGTCGTCGGGACGAACCCGGACCTCGTCATCGCGCCCAATTCGAGCTCCGGGGACGTGCAGGGACTGCGCGACGCCGGGCTGACCGTCTATCACCTCCCGGCGCCCACGGACGTCGACGACATCCGACAGGCGACCACGACCATCGGCCGCCTGACGGGCAACTGCCAGGGCGCGGCCGACACCAACGCGTGGATGAACGCCAATATCGAGGCTGTCGGGAACGTCACCGCCGGCGTCGACGACCGACCCGAGGTGCTGTATCCGCTGGGGAGCGGCTACGTCGCTGCCGGAAACACCTTCATCGACGCCGTCCTCGCCACCGCCGGCGCCGACAACGCCGCCGGCGAGTACACCGGCTACCCGCAGTTGAACGACGAGGTGATAGCCCAGACCGACCCCGACGCGCTCGTCCTCCACAACCAGACCGGCTATCTGCTCGACGAGGAGCCCTACGCCAGCACGACCGCGGGCCGGCAGAACGCGGTCGTCCGCGTCCGGGAGCGTGATATGAGCCAGCCCGGCCCCCGGAGCGTGGTCAACGCCATCCACGACGTCACCCGACAGCTCTACCCCGACAGGTACAACGACAGCGTCTACGTCCCGCAGTCGGCCGTCGAAGGCGCGACCCCGGCCACGGTGTCCGAGGGGACCTCGGGCGGGAGCGGTCCCGGCTTCACCGCTCTCGGCGGCGTCGTCGCCCTCCTCGCGGCCACGCTCGTGGCCCGCCGACGGTGCTAAACGGTCACTCCCGATTCCGCACCCGCCGGCCAGCGTACGGCCCGCTGATTACTCCGCCTTGGAGACGTCGACGATGTCGTCCGTATCCGCGTCGACGGCCTGCTCCTCGCCGATGCCCAGCTCCTCGCGGACGAGGTCCGTCGCCTCCCGTATCCCGCCGACGTTCCCGAGGTAGCCCGCTCCGACGGTCGTCTTCAGGGCCAGCGCCGGCCGGCCCGTCAGTACGGTGGGTCCGACCGTCGCCACGGCGTCGTCGCCGACGGAGACGAGCCAGCCGGGCACGTCGAACCGGTAGCGCGCCAGCCGTGGTTCGAATCCACCGCTCCCCTCGCGCCGGTGCTCGACCAGCGCCCGGACGTTGTCGGCGGCCACGCTCGCCTCCCTGATTGCCGCCGCCGCGCTGGCCGGGACGGCCTCGCCGTCGCCGTCGACGACGCGAGCGGCGTCGCCGACCGCGAACGTGTCGTCGCTCAGACGGAGGTCCGCCCGAACGACCGGCCGGTCGTCGTCCAGTGCCGGCGCCCCCGTGATACCGCCGGTCCAGACGAACTGGTCGTAGTCGAGGTCGGTACCGGTCGCGAGCGCGATGGTGTCGGCGTCGGCCCGCTCGACGGCGGTGCCGGTCCGGACCGACACGCCGGCGTCGAGCAGGGCGTCGTGGACGGCCCGCTGGAAGGCGGTCGGGAAGGCCGGGGCGACCGCCGGTTCCTGTTCGAGCAGATAGACCTCGGCGTCGATACCCTGCTCGTCGGCCAGTGCGGCCAGTTCGCCCGCGACCTGCACGCCGGAGAGGCCCGCCCCGCCGACGACGACGCGGTCGCCGTCGCTCAGGTCGAGGAACGTTCGGCGTATCTCGCGGGCGTCCGCGAGCCGTTTCAGCGGCGTGGCATGCTCGCGAACCCCCGCCAACCCGTAGAAGGCGGTCCGGGCGCCGAGACACACCGCACCCACGTCGTAATCGAGGGTCTCCTCGGCGCCAGCGGGGGTTTCGAGGGTCGCTACGCCGGCGTCCGCGTCGATGTCGGTGACGGTGGCCTGGCGAACCTTGCAGTCCAGCGCATCGGTGAGCGTGACCGTGATTTCCTCAGCCAGCGACGGCCGGCGGACCACCCGGTGGAGTTCGTGCTGGACGAGGTGGTCCGTGGACTCGTCGACGACCACGAGTTCGGCGTCGGCCGGGAGGGTGCGTTCGAGCGTCTGCGCGAGCGCCAGCCCGGCGTAGCCGGCACCGAAAACGGCGACTAACATGCGACGGCGTTAGGACCGAACGGGGATAATGTTGTCCGACCGGGCCAGTGATGAACAGCCAGACGACCCCCCAGTATCCTCCACCGAGGGCACCGCCGGCAGCCAGAAAGGGACCGGGGAGCGAGACGACGCGAGCACGCAGCGAAGCAGGGCGCGTGGTTCGAAAGGCGCGGGGCGTCTTTCGAACGACAGCGAGTCACAGCCCCCGAGCGTCCGGGGGAGTTACGGCTTCAGGCGGTAGGAGGTGCGGAATCGACCGCTAATCAGAACAGCGCGTCGGATTCGTCCAGCACTTCGGCAGGCCCGCCGACCCGCCAGACGCGCGTGTCGACGCCGCAGTCCGCGACGGCCGCCTCCACACGGTCGACGTACTCCGCGGTGGTGTTCACGTACGTACTCGCGCCGGTGTCGACCGAGAAGTACGCCGGGACGTCCTCTTCGGTGCGAAGCGCTCGGACGGCGTTGAAAATCTCGATGGTGCGGGGCTGCCAGTACACCCAGCCGGCGGGGCCGGTCATCGTCGTCGCGGCCAGCGACAGCGAGTCGTGTTCGGCCAGTTCGAACGCCCGAGCGAAGTCGGCGTCGTAGAGGGCATCGCGCATGTCCGAAACCTGGGACTGGATGTTGGCCATCCGGGCCTGGAACATGTGACTGTCGGCGGCCTCCGCATGGGCCTGCTCGGTCTCCTTGTAGGAGGGGACCATCCCGGCGACGATGCGCAGGTCGTCTTCGAGGTCGGTCTCGATGCGTTCGCTGCGACAGTCCCGGTCGTTGACGCCGGTCTTCAGGTGCGAGAAGGCGCCGGTGACCGCGCGAGCGGCCGACGCGGAGCCCCGTCGCGCGACCGTCGATATTTCGGGGTGGGTCATGTCGAGGCCCGCCGCCTCGACCAGGGCTGTCGCCGCCGCGGCGAAGCCCGACGAGGAGGAGCCAAAGCCGATGTTCGTCGGGAAGTCGTTGGTCGATTCGAACCGGACCGGGTCGTCGATGCCGGCCAGGTCGCGGACGTGGTCGACGACCGAGTCGATGCGCTCGGCGCCCCGGCCCTCGACCGTCTCGCCGTCGATGACGTAGCGGTCGCCGTCGAGCGACGGGTCGAACTGGACGGTGGTCTTGGTCCGACTGGGCGCCGTGCTGACCGAGATGCTGTCGTGGTAGGGCATCCGCTGCTCCTCGTCGCGCATCCCGTGGTACTTCACCAGCCCCTGAATGGGGTGAGCCTTCGCGGTCGATTTCATACCTCACCGTTCCGGGCCGGTCACTTTGCTATTGCGAACCGGTCCGGCCCGGAGAGCGGGCAGGGCCTTCTATTAGACAATCTGCCGGTTATGCGCCCCATAATGCAGTGGATATGCTGACTTCGCTCCGTAAAAATTTAATACCTGGTCTCGCTACGTCTCAGGCGAGGACACGATGACATACACCTCCCTCACGACGGCGCTGACGCTGTACCGCGGCGGAACCCTCGGTCTGGAGCAGGCCGCGTCCTACGGCGGCGTTGGGACCGGCAAGCTGGTTTCGGAACTCCGCTCGCGGGGCTTCGAGGTCCGCGAAGAGGACTATGACCTGCTGGCCGAGGCGGCCAACTGAACACGCCAGCGACCGCAGCGTTCGGTCCCCGCTGACTCAGTACTCCGGACTCTCCTCCCGGACGCCTTCCCGTTTGTTGACCAGCCGCGCCAGCGTGAACAGCGTGTCCGAGAGCCGGTTGAGGTAGATGATTGCCGTGCCGTTGATGCCGGCCTCCTCGGCGGCCAGCGAGACGCAGCGC
>PXQZ01000106.1:0-2161 GCA_003021755.1 Halobacteriales archaeon QH_8_67_36
CCGCTGCCCTTGTCGACCGGATACACCAGCGTCCGCCCCGTGCCGTCCTCGACCAGTCCGACGGGCATGTAGCGCAGTCGCCCCTCGCCGTAGCGCTCCCCGACGGCCATCTCGCCGGTGACCGTCGCCGTCCGCAGTTCGGACAGGCCCGCCGCGTCACGAATCACGGGTGCGACGAACGTCCGGAAGATGGTCAGCGCCGACACGGGATAGCCCGGCAGGCCGACGTAAGCCGACTCGCCGATAGTGCCCACGAGCATCGGCTTGCCCGGCTTGACGGCCACGCCGTGTAAGCGGAGGTCCCCTCGCTCCTCGATGACCCGGTAGATGACGTCGACGGCGCTGGCGCTGGTCGACCCCGAGGAGAGCACGAGGTCACACTCCTCGGCGGCCTCGTAGAGCAGGCGTTCCATCGCCTCGAAGTCGTCGCCCGCGTGGGGGTAGAGGACGGGGTCGCCGCCGGCGTCCTCGACGCCCGCGGCAACGGTGTTGCTGTTGACGTCGTATATCTCGCCGGCCGCGCTGTCCAGCGGCTCGCCGGGCCGGACCAGTTCGTCACCCGTCGAGACGATACCCACGCGCGGACGAGACTCGACAGGGATCTCGTCGACGCCCAGCGCCGAGAGCAGGCCGATTTCCCGCGGTGTGAGGCGAGTGCCGGGGCCCAGCGCCCGCGCGCCGGCGGCGATGTCCGCGCCGGCCAGCATCACGTTCTCACCCGGCGTGACTGCGGTGCGTATCTCGACGCCGCCGTCGGTTTCCGTAGTGCGCTCGACCATCACGACGCTGTCAGCGCCCTCGGGCATGACTGCGCCGGTCGATATCTCGGCGGCCGTGCCGGCGTCGACGACTACGTCGGGTTCCGCGCCGGCGTGGACCGTCCCGACCAGTTCGAGCGTCTCGGGGGTGGTTTCGCCGGCGCCGAACGTGTCGCGGGCCCGCACCGCGTAGCCGTCCATGCTCGCGCGGTCGAACCCCGGCACGTCGAGCGTGGCGTCGACGCGCTCGGCTAGCACGCGGTCCCGGGCGTCGGCCAGTCCGACCGTCTCGGTTCCCGGGTCGACGTCGAGTCCCTCGACGACGGCGCGGGCCTCCTCGGGTGAGGCGAGGTCGCGGAACTCCCGTCGGTCGCTCATCGGTACCCCTCCCACGTCTCGACGGCGACGGTTTCGCCCTCGGCGTACCCCTCCCGCTCCTCGCGGACGACGACCCAGCCGTCGGCCAGCGCCACGCTGGAGAGGACGCCCGCACCCTTCGTTCGGGTCGGCGTGGCTGTCCGCTCGCCGTCCTCACCTTCCTCCAGCGTCACCCGTGCGAACGTCCGGACCCCGGGTTCGCTGGGAACCTTCCGCGCCAGTCGTGCCTCGGTCGTCGGGAGCGTGACTGGCGGTCCTCGCCCTGCCGCAGCGATGGCCGGCCGGAGGAACTGGACGGCGTTGACGATACAGGCGACGGGGTAGCCCGGCAACACGAGCACTGGCGTCCCCTCGACGGCGCCCAGCGCGACCGGATGGCCGGGCTTGAGCGCGACGCCGTGGACGAACACCTCGCCCATCTCGGCCACGACCTCGGGGACGATGTCGCGCTCGCCCACTGACGAGCCGCCGGTGGTCACGACGATATCGTGGTCGAGGTCCCGCTCGATGGCCGCCCGCAACGCCTCGGCGTCGTCGGTGACCACGTCACGGTACGTCGCCTCGCCGTCCCACCGCTCGACGTACTGGGCGACGGTTTGCCCGTTCGTCTCGATGATTTCGCCGGGCTCGGGGTCGGACCCTACCAGTTCCTCGCCGGTGGGGACGACGCTTACCCGCGGGCGGGCGTACACCTCGACGGTCTCCAGCCCGACGGCTTTCAGCAAGCCCAGGTCCGACGGCCGGAGCCGGTGGCCGGGCTCGAACAACTGCTGTCCCTCGGCCACGTCCTCGCCGACGGGTCCGACGTTGCCGCCCGCCGGGACGGCCTCGAACACGGTGAGGTCGTCGCCGGTTCGCTTCGTCGCCTCGATCATCACGACGGCGTCGGCGCCCTCGGGGAGTTCGCTTCCGGTGTGGACCCGCGTCGCGGTCCCGCTCCGGACGGTGTCCGTGACCCGCAGTGACGCCGGCGCGCGCTCGCTCGCACCGAACGTGTCGCTGGCCCGCACCGCGTAGCCGTCCAT
>PXQZ01000106.1:2333-5535 GCA_003021755.1 Halobacteriales archaeon QH_8_67_36
ATAAACGACTAGCCGAGTGCGAGCCACCACCACGCCGCCGCGCTCGCGCCCGCGTGGACGACCATCGCAGCCACGGCCGGGAACGGGGAGCGCCGGCGCGTGAGTACGGCACCGCCCCACACCAGCGGCACCAGCGCGAGCGACTGGGCACGGACGACGGCTCCCGGCAGGACCCGTCCGGCGAGCACGACAGTCAGCACCACCGCAGCGCCCGCGAGCAGCCAGTACGCCCGTCTGAGGCCCCGCGGCGACCATCGGACTGCGAGCGTCCGCTTCCCGACCGTGGCGTCGGCCTCGCGGTCGGGCCAGTGGGTCGCCAGCAGGTTACAGCCGACCAGGAGCGTGAAGGGTACCACCGCGAGCACGGCGGCCGCGGAGAGGCGCCCGACGACGGCGACGCCGTACAGCGGGAGCAACGTCCCCCCGAGCAGTGCGTTGGTCAGTTCGCCCACGCCGCGGCGGACGAGCGCCGCGGGCGGGAGCGAGTACGCCAACCCCGCGACGGTGATACCGGTCAGGAGCGCGAGCGCGGGCACGGAGAGGTGGCCGGTCAGTCGGCTGACGACGGCGCCGGCGAAACCAACGAGTGTCGCGGCGCCGGTGGCACGCGCGAGAAACGCCGGAGGGACGCCGGTCCGCTCGACGGCGCCGCTCCCGCCCGAGAAGGGCGTCCGCTCGGTCATGCGGTCGGTCTCGACGTCCGCGTACTCGTTTGCGTAGTGAACACCCAGCGCCATCGGGAGCAAGACGGCAGCACCGACGGCGACAGCGTCCCACGCTACTGAAACACCAGTCAGTGTCCGCGCCATGCCGACGCCGAGCGCGTAGACGAGTCCGATGAGCGCGACCTGACTCGGACGCGAGGCGAGCCACAGCGCCTGGAGACGCAGTGTTCCGTCACTACGACTCATGGGGTGTGGCACAGTTCCCACTGTTTGAGCCGCCTGCCGTCTATTTCGGTCGATCTCGGTGTGACAGAACCGGTACAACCCCGATATATAGTGGTAACGAGTGGCAAGATAATACTATAACCCTTCGTCTTCTAGGCGATACTATCCATGAAGAAACAAGAGCTCATTCATCTTCACAGCCTTCTCGCACAGGTACAGCACCACTACGAAGCGGACACGGGAAGTAATATCGACCACGACGAGTACGCCGATCTGGGCGTCAAGCCGACATCGATTCACAAATCGAAGACGGATCACAAAGCCGCCGTCTTCGCGCTCGCCGACGGTCTCACCGACGAGATGGTCGCCGAGAGCGAGGAGCCGCTGACGCTCGCCGCCGACTGAACTTCTCCCGCCGATAGCCGTACCGCTACGCCGGACAGCCGCTGGCATCGCTCCCGCGTCGTCACGCTGCTCTCGCCGTTCCACGAACTCCGCCGGTCGGACTCCCCCGTTACGTGTGGTACGCGCTATCGCAACCCTCAAATCACTTATACACGGCGGGCGCCTAGCATCGGTGTGAGCGAAAACACAGGGCGGCGGAACCTCCGCATGCCAAACAGCGACCAGTTGTTCGCAGTCGTAACGGAACACCTCGGCGGGAACCACGTCCGCCTCCAGTGCGAGGACGGCGAGACTCGCATGGGCCGCATTCCCGGCCGGATGAAGTTCCGGACCTGGATCAACGAGGAAGACATCGTCCTCGCGGAGCCATGGGACTGGCAGGACGAGAAGGCAAACGTCGAGTGGCGCTACGACGGCCAGGACGCGGACCAGCTCCGAGCCGAGGGCCACCTCGACTCGCTGACTGCCTGAAGCACTCTTCTTGCGGTGGTGCGTGACGAACGCGACGGCTTTCCGACGAGTGGTACGCCGACCACTGCCGAGTCCGCGCGGCCCGGGTCAGGGGGCGCACTCGGAAGAGACGTGGACACTCGGTAAGCACCGACGGTGAACACGCGGACTTTCACTCCTCTAGCATAATTGACTACTATCCGTCGTGAACTACCACGTTCTTGCGGTTAGGTGTGTGACGGACCCACGTCACGTGTGGGCCATGTGGGGTCGGCACAGGGCGCCCGCGAGACGAGTCATTTATACGTGCCCCTCCCATCGGGTATGATGCGAAGGTCGCCCCGGGCAGCGTGCCCGGGCCGACGGCTCGACGACCCACCTGGGTGGTCGGGCATTCGCTCAGAGCGCACGGCCGCTTCGGCGGCTTCCGCTCGCACCATGAGGATTCCACCCCTGCGGTCCGCCGTCAAGATGGAATCTGATGTGAGCCCACGGACCCATGCAGTAGTCAACACTGGCGTAGGAACCAGTGTGTTCTGCTGTCGGTCGCAACGAACTGGAGGAATTCACTCCGTGAACGTCTCCACGCCTTACGACCGGCAGTAGGTAGCTTCCGACGGAGTGCAACCACTTCCGCCGCTGATGTATATCAGCACATTCCGGTTGATCCTGCCGGAGGCCATTGCTATCGGAGTCCGATTTAGCCATGCTAGTCGCACGAATTCAGATTCGTGGCATATAGCTCAGTAACACGTGGCCAAACTACCCTACAGACCACAATAACCTCGGGAAACTGAGGCCAATGGTGGATACCGCTCTCATGCTGGAGTGCCGAGAGTGGGAAACGTTCCGGCGCTAATCAGACTACGTCTGATTGCGCAACGGGACGCTCTGCGTCTCGTCCGCGCTGTAGGATGTGGCTGCGGCCGATTAGGTAGACGGTGGGGGAACGGCCCACCGTGCCCGTAATCGGTACAGGTTGTGACAGCAAGAGCCTGGAGACGGTATCTGAGACAAGATACCGGGCCCTACGGGGCGCAGCAGGCGCGAAACCTTTACACTGCACGACAGTGCGATAAGGGGACTCCGAGTGCGAGGGCATATAGTCCTCGCTTTTCTGTACCGTAGGGAGGTACAGGAACAAGTGCTGGGCAAGACCGGTGCCAGCCGCCGCGGTAATACCGGCAGCACGAGTGATGGCCGATATTATTGGGCCTAAAGCGTCCGTAGCTTGCTGTGTTAGTCCATCGGGAAATCCACGCGCTCAACGCGTGGGCGTCCGGTGGAAACTGCACAGCTTGGGGCCGAGAGACTCGACGGGTACGTCCGGGGTAGGAGTGAAATCCCGTAATCCTGGACGGACCACCAATGGGGAAACCACGTCGAGAGACCGGACCCGACAGTGAGGGACGAAAGCCAGGGTCTCGAACCGGATTAGATACCCGGGTAGTCCTGGC
>PXQZ01000107.1 GCA_003021755.1 Halobacteriales archaeon QH_8_67_36
TTTCTTCCGGACCTACGAGGGCGAGGAGCGGCGCTACCCCGGCGGGCAGGAGGACCGTTTCGAGATGCCCGACGAGGACGTCCGCGGCGCTCGCGGCGAGGAGGCCTACGCCCATCTGGACGACGACGGGCTCGTGAACCCGGAGACGACGGTCGGCGAGAACGCCGTCCTGCTCGGAAAGACCAGTCCGCCGAGATTTCTCGAAGAGCCGGACGACATGGGCGGGCTCTCCCCGCAGAAGCGCCGTGAAACCTCCGTCACCATGCGCTCGGGTGAATCCGGCGTCGTGGACACGGTGACACTGATGGAGGGCGAGGACGGCTCCAAGCTCTCGAAAGTCTCGGTGCGTGACGAGCGAATCCCCGAACTCGGGGACAAGTTCGCCAGCCGGCACGGCCAGAAAGGCGTCGTCGGCCACATCGCGCCCCAGGAGGACATGCCCTTCACCGAGGAGGGCGTCGTCCCGGACCTGGTCATCAACCCCCACGCCCTGCCGTCGCGGATGACCGTCGGCCACATCCTGGAGATGATCGGCGGCAAGGTCGGCGCGCTGGAAGGCCGGCGCGTTGACGGCACCGCCTTCACCGGCGAGGACGAGGAGGAGCTCCGTGGCTCCCTGGAGGAACACGGCTTCGACTCCTCGGGCAAGGAGACGATGTATTCCGGCGTCACGGGCGAGAAGATCGAGGCCGACATCTTCGTTGGCGACATCTTCTATCAAAAGCTCTACCACATGGTCTCGAACAAGCTGCACGCCCGCTCGCGCGGGCCGGTGCAGGTGCTGACCCGCCAGCCCACCGAGGGGCGCGCCCGCGAGGGTGGCCTCCGTGTCGGCGAGATGGAGCGGGACGTGCTCATCGGGCACGGCGCGGCGATGGCGCTGAAGGAGCGCCTGCTCGACGAGTCCGACCGCGAGTGGATCAACGTCTGTGGGCAGTGTGGGATGACCGCCGTCGAGAACGTCGAACAGCGACGTATCTACTGCCCCAACTGCGAGGAAGAGACCGACATCCACGAGGTCGAAATGTCCTACGCGTTCAAGCTCCTGCTCGACGAGATGAAGGCGCTTGGTATCGCTCCGCGGATCGAACTGGAGGACGCAGTCTAAGATGAGTTCACAGCAAACACCACAGGAAATCGGACAACTCAGCTTCGGGCTGATGGACCCCGAGGAGTACCGCGAGATGTCGGCCACGAAAGTGATTACGGCCGACACGTACGACGACGACGGCTTCCCTATCGACATGGGACTGATGGACCCGCGGCTGGGCGTCATCGACCCCGGGCTCGAATGCAAGACGTGTGGCAAGCACAGCGGGTCGTGTAACGGCCACTTCGGCCACATCGAACTCGCCGCGCCGGTCATCCACGTCGGCTTCGCGAAGCTCATCCGCCGCCTGCTTCGGGGCACCTGCCGGGAGTGCTCCCGGCTCTGTCTCGACGAGCACGAGCGCGACGAGTTCAGCGACCGGCTCACCCGGACACGGGACCTCGGCCGCGACCTGAACGACGTGACCAAGGCCGCCATCCGGCAGGCCCGCAAGAAGGACACGTGTCCGTTCTGCGGCGAGAAGCAGTACGACATCAAACACGAGAAACCGACGACCTACTACGAGGTCCAGCAGGTGCTCTCGGCGGAGTACCCCGCCCTCATCGCCGAGGCGATGGAGGAGGCCGACGACCGCATCACCCCGACCGACCTCGCCGAGCGGACCGACATCGACGCGGGTCGCGTCCAGGAGATCATCAGCGGCGACTTCCGCCCGCGCCAGGACGACCGCGAGGCCATCGAGACGGCCCTCTCCGTCGACCTCACCGAGGAGGACATGAACAAGCTGATGCCCTCCGACATCCGGGACTGGTTCGAGGACGTCCCGGACAAGGACATCGAGGTGCTGGGGATGAACCCGGCACGCTCCCGACCGGAGTGGATGGTTCTCACCGTGCTGCCGGTGCCGCCGGTGACGGCGCGTCCCTCGATCACGCTGGACAACGGCCAGCGCAGCGAGGACGACCTCACCCACAAGCTCGTGGACATCATCCGCATCAACCAGCGGTTCATGGAGAACCGCGAGGCCGGTGCGCCACAGCTGATTATCGAGGACCTCTGGGAACTGCTGCAGTACCACGTCACCACGTTCATGGACAACGAGATTTCGGGGACGCCGCCGGCGCGACACCGCTCCGGCCGGCCCCTGAAGACGCTCTCCCAGCGCCTCAAGGGCAAGGAGGGGCGCTTTCGTGGCTCCCTGTCCGGGAAGCGCGTGAACTTCTCGGCTCGTACCGTCATCTCGCCTGATCCGACCCTCTCGATGAACGAGGTCGGCGTCCCGGAACGGGTCGCGCGTGAGATGACCCAGACGATGAACGTCAACGAGCGCAACCTCGAGAAAGCCCGCCGCTACGTCGCCAACGGGCCGATGGGTCACCCGGGCGCGAACTACGTCCGCCGACCCGACGGCCGGCGGCTGAAGGTCACGGAGAAGAACTGCGAGGAACTCGCCGAGAAGGTCGAACCCGGCTGGGAGGTCAGTCGGCACCTCGTCGACGGCGACATCATCATCTTCAACCGCCAGCCGTCGCTCCACCGGATGTCCATCATGGCCCACGAGGTCGTGGTGATGCCGTACAAGACGTTCCGCCTGAACACCGTCGTCTGTCCGCCGTACAACGCTGACTTCGACGGGGACGAGATGAACATGCACGCGCTGCAAAACGAGGAGGCCCGCGCGGAAGCACGCGTCCTCATGCGCGTGCAGGAACAGATGCTCTCGCCGCGCTTCGGCGAGAACATCATCGGCGCCATCCAGGACCACATCAGCGGGACCTACCTGCTGACCCACACCAACCCGCAGTTCAACGAGACGCAGGCGCTGGACCTGCTGCGTGCGACGCGCATCGACGAACTGCCCGAGCCCGACGGCGTCGGCGACGACGGCGACGCCTACTGGACCGGGCGCTCGCTGTTCTCGGAACTGCTGCCCGACGACCTCGATCTGGCGTTCACCGCCTCGGCCGGCGACGACGTCGTCATCGAGGACGGCCGGATGGTCTCGGGTACCATCGACGAGGACGCCGTCGGCGCCTTCGGCGGCGAAGTCGTCGACACCATCGCCAAGGACTACTCCAAGACCCGCGCCCGGATCCTGGTCAACGAGATTTCCGCGCTGGCGATGCGTTCTATCATGCACTTCGGGTTCTCCATCGGTATCGACGACGAGTCGATCCCCCGCGAGGCCGAGGAGCAGATAAGCGACGCCATCGACAACGCCTACGACCGCGTCGAGGAGCTCATCGAGACCTACGACCGGGGCGAACTCGAATCGCTTCCGGGTCGGACGGTCGACGAGACCCTCGAAATGAAAATCATGCAGACGCTGGGCAAGGCGCGTGACTCCGCCGGTGACATCGCCGGGGACCACTTCGACGACGACAACCCGGCCGTCGTGATGGCCGAGTCCGGCGCGCGTGGGTCGATGCTGAACCTCACCCAGATGGCCGGCTGTGTCGGCCAGCAGGCAGTCCGGGGCGAACGCATCAACCGCGGATACGAGAACCGCACGCTCAGCCACTTCGAGGAGAACGACCTCTCCTCGGACGCCCACGGCTTCGTGGAATCGTCCTACCGCTCCGGGCTCGGCCCGAAGGAGTTCTTCTTCCACGCGATGGGTGGCCGCGAGGGGCTGGTGGACACGGCAGTCCGTACCTCCAAGTCCGGCTACCTCCAGCGCCGGCTCATCAACGCGCTCTCGGAACTCGAAACGCAGTACGACGGCACCGTCCGGGACACGAGCGACACCATCGTCCAGTTCGAGTTCGGCGAGGACGGCACCTCGCCGGTGGACGTCTCCTCCAACGAGGAGGGACCGGCCGTCGACGTCGAGACGATTGCCGACAGCGTCCTCAGCGAGGAGTTCGAGAGCGAGAAACGGAAAGAGAGCTTCCTCGGCCGGACGACCGAGCGGACCAACCTCTCCGAACACGCCGACGACTGGTGGATGGCGGAGGGTGACGACTAATGGTATCAGATGACATCGAAGCCGTCGTCGAGGACACGGCGCTCCCTCGGCGGCTGAAAGACGACGTGTACAGCACCGTTGAAGACCGCGGCGTCGGCGCCGAGGACGCCGACCGCATCGCTCAGGCCGTCGAGTCTCGCTACATGCAGACCCGCGTGGACCCGCTTGACCCCGTCGGGACCGTGTCGGCCCAGTCCATCGGCGAGCCCGGGACGCAGATGTCGATTCCGGGCGACGAGCGGGTCGTGGTTCGACGGAACGGCGAGACCGACGTGGTAGAAATCGGCTCGCTCGTCGATGGACTGCTCGAAGTTCGGGACTCCCGGACTATCGACGACCACGAGGTCGCGCGAGGTCCCTCCGGAATGGAGGTTCTCTCGCTACGGGCCGACGAAAACGTGGAGTGGAAGCCGCTCGACGAAGTAAGCCGTCACGACGCACCCGAGGAACTCCTCCGGTTCGAACTCGAATCCGGCCGGTCGATTCGGGCGACGAAGGCCCACTCGTTCGTGGTCAAAGACAGCAACGAAATCGTACCCATTGCCAGTGAGGAACTCGATGTGGGTGACGAACTTCCCGTAGTTGGTACGTACGACGGGCAACGTGGCGAGGCCGACTTGACTACGCTCACAAGACCCGCTGCTACCGATGGTGGCACCGCTGTCCAGGCAGCATCCGATGGCGAAACCGTCGTGGGCAGGGCCTGTTGGGACCGCATCGAGTCCATCGAGATCATCGAACCCGACGACGAGTACGTCTACGACTTCTCCGTCAGTGGTCTGGAGACGTTCACGACGGCACAGGGCGTGGTCACGCACAACACGATGAACACCTTCCACTACGCCGGTGTCGCCGAAATCGACGTGACTCAGGGGCTGCCTCGGCTCATCGAACTGGTCGACGCCCGGAAGACGCCGGACACGCCGATGATGACCGTCCACTTGGACGAGGAGTACGCCGACGACCGCGAGAAAGCCCACGAGGTCGTCTGGAAGATAGAGGCCACGCGCATCCTCGCGCTGGGTGACATCTCCACGAACGTCGCGGACATGCTCGTCCGGATAGACTTAAACGAGGAGACCCTACAGGAGCGCTGGCCCACGGTCGGGGACACCGAGGCCATCGCCGAGGAGATCGCCGAGACCATCGAGTCGACCCTCGGCGTCTCCACCCGTCAGGCCGGCACCGTCATCGAGTTCGGCCCCGAGGAACCCAGCTACCGGGACCTCCTCCAACTGGTCGAGGAGCTGCGCGACATCGTCTTCAAGGGGATCGACGAGATAACACGGGTCGTCATCCGCAAGGAAGAGGTCGAATCCGGCGAGGAGTTCGTCCTCTACACCGAGGGCTCCGACTTCGGCGAGGTGCTGGGCATCGAGGGCGTCGACGCCTCCCGGACCACGTGTAACAACATCCACGAAATCTACCGGAGCCTCGGCGTCGAGGCCGCCCGCGAGACGCTCATCAACGAGACGATGAACACCCTCGAAGAGCAGGGGCTGGACGACGTGAACGTCCGGCACCTGATGCTGGTCGCCGACATCATGACCAACGAGGGGACCATCGAGTCCATCGGCCGCCACGGTATCAGTGGCTCGAAAGACTCCGTGCTCGCCCGTGCCGCCTTCGAGGTGACGGTGAACCACCTGCTCGACGCCGCCATCCACGGCGAGATCGACGAACTGGACGGCGTCACGGAAAACGTCATCGTCGGGAAGCCGATCAAGCTGGGCACCGGCGACGTCGACCTCCGCATGGGCACCACACAGGACTGATGGGCGTCGAAATCTCGGACGAGGCCCGGCGACTGGTCGCCCTCTTCGAGGACGAAGCCGGCGTCACCGTCCGGGATTGTGTCGTCGACGAGGACCACGGCCAGGTCGTCTATCTCGTCAAGCGCGGCCAGATAGCCGACGCCATCGGTCCCGGCGGCACCACCGTCGGAAGCGTCGAGGAGCGACTCGGCCGGGACGTGAAACTCATCGAGGACGCCGAGCGCGCCGAGGACTTCGTCGCCAACGCCCTGGCGCCTGCCGCCGTCTACAACGTCACCGTCTCCGAGAACGGCGACACCGTCGCCTACGTCGAGGTGCCCCAGGAGGACCACGGCGCCGCGATCGGCCGGAACGGCCGCAACATCGACGCCGCGCGCCGGCTGGCGAGCCGGCATTTCGACATCGACGGCATCGAGCTGACCTGACCGTTTCGGTCGCGTGCGAGAACGCCACACGCGCCCGCTGGCGACGACGAAAGAGGAGTCTTAAGTAGCTCGGCAGGGTACCGACGTGTACTATGGCAAACGGCAAATACGCCGCGCGCAAGCTGAAGAAGGACCGCCAGAAACACCGGTGGTCCGACTCGGATTACGCGCGACGCGAGCGCGGGCTCGGCAAGAAGTCCGACCCGCTCGAGGGCGCACCCCAGGGCCGCGGTATCGTCCTGGAGAAGGTGGGCATCGAGGCGAAACAGCCCAACTCCGCGATTCGGAAGTGCGTCCGTGTCCAGCTTATCAAGAACGGCAAACAGGTCACCGCGTTCTGTCCCGGCGACGGCGCTATCTCCTTTATCGACGAACACGACGAGGTCACCATCGCCGGCATCGGTGGCGCGAAGGGTCGCGCGATGGGCGACCTCTCCGGTGTCAACTACAAGGTCGAGAAGGTCAACGGCGTCTCCATGCTCGAACTGGTCCGTGGCAACGCCGAGAAGCCGGTCAGATAATCATGAGTGCCGACGAACAATCCCCCGACACGGAGGAGGTCCCCGAGGAAGAGACCGCGAGCGCCGAACTGTTCGGCAAGTGGTCGGTCACCGACATCGAGTACAACGACCCCTCGACGGAACGTTACATCACGGTGACACCCATCGCTCACACGATGGGTCGCCACTCGAACAAGCAGTTCCAGAAGTCCGAGATCAGCGTCGTCGAGCGGCTCATCAACCGCCTGATGCAGACCGACGAGAACACGGGCAAGAAGCAGCTCGCGACCGCTATCGTCAGCGACGCCTTCGACATCGTCCACGAGCGCACCGAGGAGAACCCGGTGCAGGTGCTCGTCCGGGCCGTCGAACACAGCGCCCCCCGAGAGGAGACCGTCCGCCTGAAGTACGGTGGCATCTCGGTCCCGAAGGCCGTCGACGTCGCGCCCCAGCGCCGTGTCGACCAGGCCCTGAAGTTCATCGCCGAGGGCACCTACGGTGGCTCGTTCAAAACGACCACCGGCGCGGAGGAGTCCCTGGCCTCGCTGCTCATCGGCGCCGCCAACAACGACGTCAACGCTTACTCGGTCAACCAGAAAGAAGAGAAAGAACGCGTCGCGGCCGCAGCGCGGTAATATCGCCGCATTTCCCTGTTTTCGTCGGCCGCGAGTGACGACGCCGGACGCAGGTTCGCGGTCTCGTGGCTCCACGGCTCACGGACTCATGGCTCGCTCACCGTCGTCCGAAACATTCACTCCTTCGTGTCTCTTCGCTCACCGCTCGTCGTCCACAGTCACGGGTGACCGCGCCAGCTCGTAAACCGCTAGCTATTTGTCGGTTGACGGGCCAGTCCACGGTATGTCAGGAACGGAGTCGGTCGACCTCGTCGGCGACGAAGCGGTGTCGAACATCGCGCTGGCGTCGGTGCTCGCCGCACTGACGGCCGCGTTCGCGTACGTCTCGATACCGATTCCCGGGCTCCCGGCGCCCGTCTCGTTCCAGGTCTTCGGCGTGTACTTCGCCGGTCTCCTGCTGGGGCCCCGGTGGGGCGGGTTCTCCGTCGGGCTGTATCTGCTGGCCGGCATCGCGGGCGCGCCGGTGTTCTCGAACGGGGGGAGCGGTCTGGGGTACGTCCTCGGTCCCACGGGCGGCTATCTCGTCGGCTTCCTGCTGGCGGCGGTGCTCATCGGCGCCATTGCCCACCGGAGTCCGGATCCGAAACCGCTCACCGAGATTCCGCTCGCGCGGCAGGTCGTCGCCCTGGTGGCCGGGCTCGCCGTCATCTACGCCGTCGGCGTCCCGTGGCTGGCCGCTGTCGCCGGCCTCCCGCCCGTCGAGGCGGCGACTGTCGGCGCGCTCGTCTTCCTCCCGGGTAGCGCGATCAAGATCGCCGCGACGCTGGCGCTGGTGAAAAGCGGGGTGCTCGCCCGCCAGCAGGCGACCGCGACCACATGATAACGGTCACGGCCCTCACACACCGATTCGGGGAGAGCATCGCGCTCGATGACGTCTCCCTGACGATACCGGACGGCGAGTTCTGCCTGCTGGTCGGTCCCAACGGCAGCGGGAAGACGACGCTCGTGCGCCACTTCAACGCCCTGCTGGAGCCCGACGCGGGCAGCGTCGCGGTCGACGGCGTGGACGTGACCGACGACCCGCTAGCTGCCCGCAGGAGCATCGGCATGGTGTTCCAGCAGCCCCGCGACCAGCTGGTGGCCGCCACCGTCGGCGCCGACGTGGCCTTCGGGCCCGAGAACCTGGGCCTCCCTCGCGAGGAGATAGACCGCCGCGTCGAGTCGGCCCTGGCTGCGGTCGAACTCTCGGGCCGGGCGGACGACCACGTCGACGCGTTGTCGGGCGGCGAGCAGGCCCGCGTCGCCATCGCCGGCGCGCTGGCGATGGCACCGAGCCATCTCGTGTTGGACGAACCGTTCGCCGGGCTGGACCTGCGCGCGCGCCGGTCGCTGCTCGACCGGCTGGACGCGCTCCACGACTCGGGAACGAGCGTCGTCGTCGTCACGCACGACCTGCGGGACTTACACGAACGCGCCGACCGCATCGTCGTCCTCGCCGGGGGCGAAATCGTCGCCGACGGGCCGCCGGCCGAGGTCGGGGCGCTCGAACCCCACGGCGTCGACGGCGGATGCTGACCTACCGCCCCGGGCAGACGGTCGCCCACCGGCTCGACGCTCGGTCGAAGCTCGTCTGTCAGTTCGGCTTCGCGGTCGCCGCCTTCGCCGGGCCGACGCCGCGGCGGCTGGCGGCGCTGGGCGCGCTGGCGGGACTGGCGCTGCTGGTCGGGGGGCTCTCGCCGCTCCGGGTCGCCCGGAGCTATCGGTTCGTCCTCCTCATCCTACTGTTGAGCCCGCTCTCGGCCGTGGTGTCGGTCACCCAGCCCTACGTCGCCTCCTCGCGGGCCGTCGAACCGCTGCTGGCCGTTACCCGGGTCGTCCTCGTGCTGGCGGTCGCCGCCGCCTACGTCCGGACGACGCCGGTCCGCGAGACGCGGGCGGTCATCCAGCGCTACGTCCCCAGTCGGACCGGGCAGGCGCTGGGCGTCGGCGTGGCGCTGACCTTTCGCTTCCTTCCCGTCCTCCGCCGTGACCTGCTGACGGTGCGGGAGGCCATCCAGGCCCGCGGGGGCGGGGCCCGCTCGGTCGTCGACCGGGCGAAACGAATCGCCGTCGTCGGACTGGCGCGATCGCTCTCCCGGTCTGACCGGCTCTCGCTCGCGCTCCGGGCCCGCTGTTTCGCCTGGAACCCGACGCCTCCGGAGATGTCCTTCGGCCGGCGGGATTACCCGGTGCTGGCACTCGGCGTCGCGCTCGCGTGCTGGCCGCTGGTCGCTGTCGCCACGTAAATCCTGCTCTCACCCCGATACTGCCAGCGGGTATCCACCATCATTATTTGCATCTGTTGCAAATACCATTACTGTACATGGTTGGCGGGCCAGCAGCTGTCGAGCTCCTCTATGTCGGACCCGACCCGGGTGGGAAGGCGGTCGCGCGGCTCCGGAGCGGGGTCGATTCCGCCTCGGTTACGGTCGTCGACGAGCTGGCGGCACTCGAGAGGCGGCTCGACTCGGACGTGGACTGCGTGGTGGCTCGACACACCCTCCCGGACGGGAGCGGTTTCGATGGGCACGAACTGGTGCAGGGGGCCGACCCGAGTGTCCCGTTCGTGTTGCTCGCGGAGCCGACCGGAGACGTCGCGGCGACGGCGGTCGAACGGGAGCTGAGCGGGTTCGTCCCGCTTTCGGACGGCCGGCCGGGTGAGTGCCTCGTCGAGACCGTCGAGCGCGTGCTGTCGGAGGCACAGACCGACAATGAGGGGCGCACCCGGTCCGCGGACGACACGGCGGACGTGCGATGGAAGGCCGACATCCTGGACCAGTTGTTCGAACGCCTCCCCGTCCACCTCTACGTTAAGGACGCGAACGCGCGTCACGTCCTCGTCAGTCAGGTTCAGTTCGATGACCCGTCGGCGTTGTTGGGGCAGACCGACGTTGACAGCCAAGTCGTTCCCCCGGAGGAAGGGCGGAAAGCATACGAGGACGACCTGACGGTCATAGAGACGGAAGAGCCGATCATCGACCGCGAGGAGTATTACCCGTCCAGCGACGAGTGGTATCTCACCTCGAAAGTACCGCGGTACGACGAGGACGGCGAGATAGTCGGCCTCATCGGCGTGAGCCGCGAGATAACAGAGCGCAAGAAGGCACAGGAACGGCTCGAAGCCCTCAACGAGCGCTTAGAGCAGTTTGTCTCCGTGGTCTCCCACGACCTCCGGAATCCGCTGACCGTCGCTCGCGGCCGCGTCGAGTACGAACGAGCCAAACGCGACAGCGAACACCTTGAAACCGCCGAGAGTGCGCTCACGCGAATGGAGTCGCTCATCGACGACCTGCTGACCCTGGCACACGCCGACGGCGACATCCAGCGGAACGACCGACTCCAGCTGTCGGCCGTGGTCCGGTCCTGCTGGGCGGACGTCCCGTCCGACGGGGCGACACTCACCGTGGAATCGGACCTTGCGTTCGAGGGCGC
>PXQZ01000108.1 GCA_003021755.1 Halobacteriales archaeon QH_8_67_36
CCCCACAGTTCTTTGGCGCGGTCAATGGCAAGGTGTTCGACGTCGTCGGCGAACTCACAGCCGCCGTAGTAGCGCTCGTCGGGGTAGCCCTCGGCGTACTTGTTGGTGAGTTCGGAGCTTTGGGCTTGCATGACGGCCTGGGAGACGTGGTTTTCGCTGGCGATCATGGCCAGCGTGTCGTTCTGACGTGCCCGCTCGCCTTCGAGTGCGTCGGCGGTTGCTTGGTCGACCTCGCGGACGGTGTCGTAGGTCATACTCACTAGTCCGGGGCGAAGACGGAATAATTTGGCCGTCGACATAAAATATAGAAATTTTCACATGTTGTGTCGGTCCGGATGGCACACGCTGACAAGTCATACAGCTGTTGTACGTAACACGATCCGTACGGTCGGAGACGACAGCGCCGACAACGACGCCCTTACTGCCGCGAGTTCAGTCCCCAGACGTGGTAGCTACTCAGCACGAACACGTGATTCCTGTAAATTTCGGCTACCCCAGTCCGGTCCACGTGAGAACTTCAACGGGCCGGATGATGATGTCAGGAGGAGAGGCGGCTGCGCCGCCAGTTCTCGGTGTCGGGAGTCTGATTGAACGTATAGATGTGGATGCCGCGGATGCCGTACGCCTCGTCGTCCATGTGTGGTCCGAACCCATCGACGAGGTCGTCGGGTTCGTAAGTTCCCCGGGAGCCGATGAGCTGCTTGACGAACCCGAGTATCCCCGTCGTCTTCTTCAGGAACTTGACGGAGTCACCGACGCCGACCTTCCGTGATATCTGCATCAGCCGCTGATACTTCATCACGCCAGGGATGCCGATCTCGACGGGGAGGTCGACGCCGCGTGCACGTATGTCATCGATCCATTCGAGGACGGTCTCCGGGTCGTAACAGAGCTGCGTAACGATGTAGGTCGCGTAGGGCTCTTTCCGCTGCATTGATTCCGCGAGGGTCTCGTTGTCGAGGAAATCGTGACCCTCGGGATAGCCGGTGATGCCGATGTCCTCGAACTCGTAGTCCATTCCGTCGAGCACCGTGAGGAGGTCGTACGCCGACTCGAACTCGCCGGCCGGTTCCTCGCGGTCACCACCGGGGACGAAGACGTCAGTGACGCCAGCCTCGGTGAGCCGCCGGGCTACGTCCTCGAGATGCTCTCGATCCTCGACGTACCGTGCAGCGACGTGGGGGATGACTTCGAAACCTTCCTGCATGGCCATCTCGGTCTTCTCGACGGTCCTGTCGATGCCCAACTGCGGGGAGGTCGTTATCGCGATGGTCGCACCCGCCGGGAGGTGTTCGATTTCCTCGTCGAAACTGTCGAACGGCATCAGTTCGAACCGTGCGTTTCTGAGGAGGGTTTCGACGCCCTCCTGGTCGCCAGAAACAGGTGATTTCAGAGCCATCTATGACCGAAGAATAGTAGCGGAACCACTTTTGTTTATGGGTGGGATGGGGCGCCCGTTTATGTGTTGATGGGTCAGGCAGCCCCGGGCTCACACTCCCGGATACGCTGGACGACGTCGTTTTTCGAGACTTTATCCGGCTGGCCGTCGATGCGGTGCAATACGAGGTCGAGGATGTTGAGTTGCTCGAGGAGGTCGCGGGCCTGTTCGTGGCCGATATCGAGCGACTGCTGCACCTCGTAGACGGCTGTCGCATCGACGACAGTGCTGACGATGTCTTCGACAGCCACTCCCTCCGGCAGGCCGATACCGTCCGTGACGAACTGCTCCTCCGGGACGTCATCGAGAGTGGACGGGGCCGGTTCGGGACCGGCGCTCTCGAGTCCCACGTCCGTGTCGTCAGTCACCGAAGCGGCATCCTCGGTCTCGTCGTCGGAGTCGTCGTGTTCGGAATCGTGAGTGGCCGTGTCATAGGAACTGGGAGCGTGGATATCCGCCTCTATCATGTAGCGTCGGACAGTCTCTGCGGCGACGTCCATCTCGATGCGGTCGCTCATCTCGGTGAACGTCCCGCACGACTCATAGAGCGTCCGGAGGTAGTCGGTGTCCTCGTAGGCCGGTACGTCGTCCGACCGGGCCGCAGCGAGACGAGCGGCCAGTCGGTCATCGTCGCTATCGTCCACTGTCTCGGCGCTGCCCCCGTTCCCGTGACACGATCGTCCCTCGTCGGCTGGCACGTCGTCCGACTCCGCAGCCAGGAGCCGGGCGGCAAGGGTGTCGTCGTTCCCACCCACGTTTTTGCTGGTATCCGTACCCGTCGTGTCCTTGGATCGCTCTCCGTCGAGTGCTACATCGTCCACATCGGGCGAGTCAATCGATTGCTCTTCGTCGAGCACCGTGCTGGCCGTGTCCGTCGACTGCTCTTCGTCGGGCGCTGTGTCGTCTGCCGTGGTAGTCGCTGCAGCCGTCGATACGGTCGGATCGATGCGGAATCCGACTGTCATGATGAGTTTCCCGTCGTCGACGTGAACACCCTGTTTCTCCGTGTCGACGACCATCTCCGCCGAGGACAGCTTCGGAAGCAGGTCAGAGACAGACAAAGTGACCGTGATATCGCCGCTATCGGACAGCGATGCCCGTTCTAGCAGAAACGAGGAGTTGAGCGTCCCGTTCGAGACTCCACAGAGCGAAACCGGGATAGTCATACTGACGTCGAGAGTGTCAGTGGAGTGAGGGTCAGTGGTGGTTTCGACGTCACGGACCGACTGACCCTGACGTTCGAACTGTTCGACGACCTGGGCGAGTACATCGAACGCGTGCTGCAATCCCATTGTATTGTTTCTTATGAATATAGAACACACATATAGAGGTGTGTGAGTTATACTCAACCCATTCAAAAGCGAAGGAATTTGGAGGCGATCGCGTAGAGTATATCCCGACAGTGACGGCCCCGAGCCGGTAGGTCCCAGTACAGTTCGCTCAAACGGGACGTGCGACGCTGACGAGACGCTCGCCGGCCACCACCACGGACTCGCGACTCACCGAGTATGCGACGCCGTTTGCGGCTGCGGTGACGGTCTGGCAACGCTCGAACGTCGATGGGTCGTACACTGACCCCAGTTCTTCGCCGGCCTCGATGTGGTCGCCGACCCGGACGTCGGGACGGAGCTCGAACAGGCCCGAGGCGGTCGCGAAAGTCGCGTCCGGGTCGTCGTGGAGGCGGGTCTGGTTGGGCGAGGGGGTCGGCTGACCGTTCAGAACGTCCACCTCTCGGAGTACGTTTAGGATACCCTCGACACCGACCGTGACGGCCTCAGGGGCTATCTGTCGGCTGTTGGCGAGTTCGGCCGTGATCGCTGGGATCCCCTCACGTGCGGCCGCGGCCCGGAACGTCCCGCTCGGTGTCTCGTCATCCGGGTCGTCGGTCAGAAGATACTCGGTACCGAACGCCTCGCCGAGTCGTCGTGCCGCCGGCCGGTCGGCACGGTACCGGACGTGTTCGAGCATGTCCGGCGTACCGGTATGGAGGTCGACGACCGCATCGGCCTCGGTCACGAGCGTCCAGAGTGCTGCGGCCAGTCGCTCCTGCAGGCTGCCCTCCCCGTCGCCCGGCCAGACCCGGTTGAAGTTCGGGTTCATCACGTCGTACTCGGGTGGCGTCATGTACGACCGCTGGTCGAACGCCAGCGAGTTCACGACCGGAACGACGACGACGGTCCCCGCGATTTCGGCGTCGAGCAGCCGGCCGTGGAGGCGCCGCAGTGCCGCTGGACCGTTCAGTTCGATCCCATGCTGGGCGGCCTGGACGTACACTGTCGGGCCGGACCCGCCAGCGTACCGGTGGACGGTGACGGTGACGTCGGTACCCGACGGCAACTGGCCCAGCGTGCGGTCGGTCGCCGTGTGGGTCACCTTCTCGTAGCTCATACTTGATTCCTGAACGCCGAGAGCAAAAAGGCCCGGAAGAGGATTTATCGGCCGGGGCGGCGACGCGCTGTGTATGCAGCTTACATCGTCGACGTGGACCGAGATGGACGAGGTGGAGACGGATATCGCCCTGCTCCCGATCGGCAGTACGGAACAACACGGGCCCCACGCGCCGTTGGACACCGACACACGCAATGCCGCGGCCGTCGCCGAGGCGGCTGCCGACCGCTATCGGGACCCCGTCGTGGTGGCCCCCGCGGTACCGGTCGCGGTGGCCGAAGAACACCGGCAGTTCACTGGGACGCTGTGGACCGACGAGTCGACGTTCCGGGCGTACGTCAGGGATATCGTCGCCAGCCTGGCGGCCCACGGCTGGGACAGGGTAGTGCTGGTCAACGGCCACGGGGGTAACGTCGCCGCGCTTCGGGAGGTCGCCGGCCGTATCGTCCGCCACGACGACGCTTACGCGGTGCCGTTCACGTGGTTCGATGAGGTCGATGTCGAAGCAAACATGGGTCACGGTGGGCCACTGGAGACAGCGCTCCTCATGGCGACTAACCCCGAGATAGTCCGCGAGGACAGGCTGGCAGAGGCGTCCGAGAACGGGAGCGACCGATGGGGCGACTGGCAGGGACGGACGAACCTCGCGTTCGACTCCGACGAGTTCACGGAGAACGGTGTTGTCGGCGACCCCCGCGGGGGAAGCGCCGAACTCGGCGAGACGTTACTCGACGGGGCGGTGGAGGCACTGATTGCACTTCTCGACGCCATCGCCGACAGGAATCCGGAGCCAAGAGCCGAGTAGGCTGCCGAACTGGCAGGATCGAACGGTACCCGTGAACGCTGGGCAGCCCTCAGTCGGTCAGTTCGTTCCAGCGCTCGACGCCGGCCTCGGCGACCTCGCGGTCCTGTGCAACGGCACCGCCCGAAACCCCGATGGTCCCGACGAGCTCCCCGTCACGCTCCAGCGGGTAGCCACCTCCGAAGATGACGATACGACCGTCGTCGGTCGTCTGAAGTCCGTACAGGGAGTTCCCCGGCTCCGAGGGCTCGGCGAGTTCGTGGGTCGGCATCTCCAGGGCAGCCGCGGTGTATGCTTTGTTCCGAGAGATGCTAACGGAAGCGAGCCACGCACCGTCCATGCGGTGCTGCGCAACGAGGTTCCCCTCGCTGTTTGCGACCGTGATGACCATCGGATTGTCGATGTCTTCGGCCTTGGACTCGGCGGCATCGATGAGCTCCGTCGCTGTCTCGAGTTGAATTGACTGAACCATCTGTATCACCGAACACGCGTCCGACATATAACTGTTGCAGTCGTTCAACGGTTACTGAGCGACTGCGTCACAAGTAGTTGCCAGCGGAATAAATTCACGCCCACAACACTGTGATTTCAAACTCTTGTTGACAGGTACGTGACTGTTTGCGTCAGTCGGTTCGCGACAGGCGACAATTATATCAGGCCGCCATGGTGAATTCATTCTATACTCATGGAGACAACCGACAGCGTGCCGAACCAGGCCGATACGGTCATTGTCGGCGCCGGTATCGTCGGCTGCAACCTCGCGTATCAGCTGACCCAGATGGGACGTGAGGACGTGGTCGTCGTCGATCAAGGCCCGATGCCGACGACGGGCGGGTCGTCGACCCACGCACCGGGCATCATGTTCCAGACGGCAGAGCCAAAGGAACTCGGCCAGTTCGCGAACTACAGCCGCAAACTCTACTCCGAACTCGAAGGAGCCGACGGACAGCAGGCCTACAACGAAGTCGGTGGTATCGAAGTCGCCCGTAGCGAGGAGCGGATGGCGTTTCTCCAGCGCAGGGTCGAACACGCGAACGCCTGGGGCATCGAGGACCCGCAACTGCTCTCGCCGGAGGAGGTCACCGACCACCTGCCCCTCGTCGACGAGAGTCAGATCCTCGGCGGCTACTACTCGCCGACCGACGGCCAGGTCTCCGGCGTCGTCGCCTGTGACGCACTGGCCCGCGAGGCGATGGAGAGGGGCGCGGAGTTCGTTCCGCACACGCGCACCGAGGACGTCGAGGTCGAAGACGATTCGGTCCAGGCCGTCGTCACCGAGAACGGCACCATCGAGTGTGAGGAGGTAGCCATCGCGACGAACGTCTGGGCCCGACAGCTCGGCGAGAAGCTGGACGTTCACCTCCCGGTGACGCCCGTCGAACACCAGTATACGATGACTGAATCGCTGTCGGAGCTGGAAGACAGCGCGGTCGACATCACCGACCATCCGCTGTTCGAGAACTACGAGAACGTCTCCGGAGAGAAGGCCAAACGCCTGCTCGTGGGCCCGGACCGCCCGATCCTCCGCGACCAGGACAACGCCATGTACTACCGGACCCACGGGGACTCCTACGGTATCGGTTCGTACAACCACGAGCCGATCGTCCCCGACCCACAGGAGCTCGGTGGCAACGACCCGGACGGCGAGCAGGGATCGGTCCACGAGTTCACGGACGTTCACATGAACAACGCGACCCACCCGGACCGCCCACACAAGGCGCCGCGACAGGCCAGCGACGAACTCCTCCCCGCCACCGATGGGGCCGAACTCGAACACAAGTACAACGGGATGTTCGCAGAGTCGCCCAACGGCCTGCCCGTGATGGGCCCCGTCCGCGAGTGCGAGGGGCTCTGGACGGCAGCGGCCATCTGGGTGACTCACGCTGGCGGCGCGATGAAGGCGATGGCCGAGTGGATGGAGAACGGCGTTCCGCGACTGGACGACGGCCCGATCGACGTCTCACACTGTAACGTCAACCGGTTCGACGAGCACGAGGGGTCGTGGGACTTCGCGCGGGACATCGGTGGCGAGGAGTACCGTATCGTCTACAACATCATGCATCCGAAATGGGTGTGGGAGGACATGCAGCGTGACATCCGGCGGACGCCGATGTACCACACGCACAAGGAATACGACGCCGAGCTGTGGGCCGAGGCGGGCTGGGAGGAGCCCCAGTGGTTCGAGTCCAACGCGGACCTTCTGGAGGAGTACGGCGACCGGATTCCCGACCGCGACGGGTGGGAGGGCGTCTACTGGTCGCCGATCGAAGGCGCGGAGGCACTCCACGTCCGGAACAAGGTCGGCCTCCACGACATGACCTCGTTCAACAAGATGGAGGTCGTCGGGAACGAGGCCAGTGCGTTCGTCCAGCGGCTCTGCACGAACGATATGGACCTCGACGTAGGTGACGTCCGCTACACGCTGATGTGTAACGAGGGCGGCGGCGTCCGCGCGGACATCACGGTCACGCGCACTGATGACGACCGCTACCTGCTGCTGACGACCGGCCGCGAGGTCGGGAACAACCACGTCGCGTGGGTCCGCCACCAGTCACCGGACGGCGTGGTGGTCAACGACGTGACCTCCAGCCTCGCGGCGATGGTCTGTACCGGGCCGGACGCGCGGAACGTCCTCTCGAAGGTGACCGACGTGGACCTCTCGGACGACGCGTTCCCCTTCTTTACGAGCCAGCAGTTCTTCGTGAAGAACGTTCCCGTTACGGCACTTCGCGTCTCCTATGCCGGCGAACTCGGGTGGGAGCTGTACACGCCCTCCGAGTACGGCGAACAGCTCTGGGAACAGGTCATGGAGGCCGGTGCGGAGTACGACATCCGGCCATACGGCAACGGCGCGCTCGACTCCCTACGGATCGAGAAAGGGTTCCGACTGTGGGGCAAGGACCTCCACACGGAGCACACCCCCTCCGAGGCCGGCCTCGGCTGGGCGGTCGACATGGACACTGACTTCATCGGGAAGGAAGCCCTTCAGTCGGCCCAGGAGGAGCCGGCGGCGGCCGCCGACGGCGGGGCATACACCGACCAGCAGGTCGCCTGTCTGACGCTGGACGACTCGGACGCCACCATCCTCGACAACCGGCCTGTCTTCGCTCCCGGCGAGAACGAGTCGCTGGGCTACGTCCACAGCGCCGAGTACGGGTACACCGAGGGCGCTTGCGTCGCCTACACCTACCTCCCGTCGGAGTACACTGACCCTGGGACCGAAGTCGAAGTCCTCTTCGAGGGCGAGCGCCACGCCGCGACGGTCCGCGAGGAACCCCTGGTGTCCTGACGGCCTCGTCCCTCGCGCCGACCATCTATTGATCCGTGTTCGGCTCGTCGGGGTGTCGAACGGGTCGTCTCCGAACGCCTTGCCGTCAAAGCGGCCCCGCTACGGGTGACATCGAGAACGTACTCCACGGGCCGGACGAGCAGTTCGAGGGCGGCGTCCAGTCTGGAATCATCACAGCGGCCGCGATCGAAGGGCTTGACAGTTGGTGATTCACTCGTGATACGCTGCGGACTCCGTACGGCCGGCGAGCTCCTGGCCGCGTGAACAGTATCTCCGGCCAGGTAACCGACACCGTGTCACCCGGTCGGTGGGGTCGTTGCGCGTGACCGGGCCTACAGCAGAAGCTGTGGGAGAGGAACATTGAAATATATCTTATATTACGTGTTGTGGTTCAGCATATCCTGTTCGATCTGTTCCGCTGTGTTTCGTGTCGTATCTGCCCGAATCGAGAGTGAAAGCCGTTACAGAGCACTCTGCTGGCCGATATCCCATACCGCCCTCAGTGCTATCGGTGTATTTAACACAGCATCGGGCGGATTTCGAGACGAGAAACATGAGCACAGAGGCTCCCCCATCACAGGCAGACACTGTTGTCATCGGTGCCGGTGCCGTCGGATGTAGCGTTGCGTACCATCTGACGGAACTCGGCGCAGAGGACGTGACGGTCATCGACCAGGGACCACTGCCGGTCACTGGCGGGTCGTCCGTCCACGCACCGGGCATCGTGTTCCAGACGTCGCCGTCGAAGATACAGACCAAGGCCGCACACTACACGAGTCGCCTGCTGTCCGACGCCGGCGTCTACGACGAGGTCGGCGGCATCGAACTCGCTCGCAGCGAGGAGCGGATGGACTTCCTGCGTCGCCGTGTCGAGTGGGCCACCTCGTACGGGCTGCCGGAGCCGCAGTTGCTTTCGCCCGAAGAGGTGACCGAGCACCTCCCGATGGTCGACGAAGACGAGATCCTGGGCGGCTACTACTCGCCGACCGACGGCCGCGTCGACGGCATCGGCGCGTTGCAGTGGTACATGCAGGAGTCGGACGCCGACTTCTACGGCGATACGCAAGTAACCGACTTGGACGTCGAGGGCGGCGAGATGCAGGCCGTCGTCACCGACCAGGGTCGGATCGAGTGTGACCGCTGTGTGATGGCCACGAACAACTGGGGATACCAGACCGGCCGGATGGCCGGACTCGACCTCCCGATCGCACCCGTAGAGCACCAGTACGTCGTCACCGAACCGATGGCGGAACTGGCCGACGAGGAGAGCGCCGTCGGCGACAACACGACCGGGCTCGAGGTGCCTGGCGACCGCGACATCGCGGAGTTCATGAGCGAGGGGCCGACGAAACCGGTCGGCCGCGACCAGGACCACTCGCTGTACTTCCGCAACCACGGCGACGCGATGGGGATGGGCTCGTACAACCACGAGACCCTCTCGGTCGATCCCGAGGACATGGGGACGAACAGCGAGGAGCGACAGGCCTCGGTCCACGGGTTCACCGAGGAACACTGGACGAAGCCGACACATCGCAACCGCGACAAGTCCGCCAAGCAGGCGTTCGACGAACTGCTGCCGGCCACCCAGGACCAGGAGTACGCCGCCACGGAGAACGGCATCTTCGTCTTCACGCCCGACGGGATGCCGGCGGTCGGTCCGACGGCGGCCGTCGACGGGCTCTGGAGCGGGCTTGCCATCTGGTGGACGCACTCGGGCGGTTACGGCCGTATCCTCGCGGAGTGGATGGAAAACGGCGTCCCGCGCCTGCCGTCCGGTCCGGTCGACACGGGCGGCATCCACGTCCAGCGGTTCGAGCCACACGCGGGCGAGAAGGACTACTTCGTCGATAAAGGTGCCAAGCGGTACGAGCAGGTGTACAGCATCGTCGAGCCGCGCTGGCAACCCGACAACCACCGGAACCTCCGGACGAGCCCGTTCTACCACCAGCAGAAGGAACTGGGAGCGGAGTTCTACCAGAGCGGCGGTTGGGAGTCCCCGCAGTACTACGAGTCGAACGCCGACCTCGTCGAACGCTACGAGGACCGGATACCGGAACAGGACGGGTGGCAGGGAATCAACCGCTCGCCCATCGAGGCGGCCGAGCATCTCCACACGCGCGAGAACGTGTCGATGTTCGATATGACGACCTTCGCCTCCATCACGGTCGAGGGAGCGGACGCCGAGTCGTTCCTCCAGCGGGTCTGCAGCAACGACGTGGAGACAGACGTCGGGCAGGTGCGATACTCGCTGCTGCTGAACGAGGGTGGCGGCATCCTCGCGGACATCACCGTCGTCCGACTGGACGACGACGAGTTCATGATCACCACCGGCGGCGGCAACTCCCCGCAGATACACGGCAACTGGCTCAAGGAACACGCTCCCGAGACCGTCTCGGTGACCGTCGAGGAGGGCGCCAAGACGACCATCGGCCTCTGGGGCCCCAAGTCCCGTCTCCTGCTCCAGCGGTGTACGGACGCGGACATCACCAACGACGACTTCCCGTACTTCCGGGCCAAGCAGATGTACGTCGGCGAGGTGCCAGTGGTCGCCCTACGAGTGTCCTACGTCGGCGAACTGGGCTGGGAGCTGTGGGCTCCCGTCGAGTACGGACAGAAGCTCTGGGATACCCTCTGGGAAGCCGGCCAGGACCTCGACGTGCGGCCGATGGGCGGCGGCGCGCTGAGTTCGATGCGCTTGGAAAAGGGGTACCGTCTCTGGGGGACGGACATCGACACGGACTCGAACCCGCTGGAGGCCGGCCTGCCGTTCGCCGTCGACATGGACACTGACTTCATCGGGAGGGAGGCCCTGGCCGCCCCGTGCTGAAAAACGGGGAGGCCATCGGGTACGTACAGGCCGCCGACTTCGGCTACTCCATCGGCGAGTCGATCGCCTACACGTACGTCCCCGACGAGTACGCCGAAGCCGGCACGTCGGTGCAGGTCCAGTGCGAGGGCGAGACCTACGATGCGACCATCCGGGACGAACCGCTGTTCGACCCCGGCCGGGACAAGATCATTCGATGAGTCCCCGGAACCACGAGCCCGCCACGGACGATTGACATTCCAACCAAGCACATGACCACGACCGAATCAGAAGAACTCCCCGTCACGTACGCGGACATCGAGCGAGCCCGGGAACGACTGGACGACGACGCCGTCGTCAAGCAGACGCCGGTAGAACGGAGCTCGTCGCTCGACGAGTTCGCCGGCGGCGAGGTGTATCTCAAGATGGAACACCTCCAGTGGACGGGGTCGTTCAAGACCAGAGGCGCGTACAACAAGATCCGACAGGACGTCGAGCGCGGCGTCGACGAGTTCATCGCCGCCAGTGCCGGCAACCACGCCCAGGGGGTCGCGCTCGCAGCGTCGGAATGCGGGGCCGAGTCGACCATCTTCATGCCGGAGAACGCGCCACAGGCGAAAGTCGAGGCCACCCGTGGCTACGGCGCGACCGTCGAACTCGTCGGCAAGGACTTCCAGGAGACGATGGGTCGAGCCCAGGAAGCCGTCGAGGGCACTGACGCCGAGTTCGTCCACGCATACGACGACGCCGATATCATCGCGGGGCAGGGAACGCTGGGCACGGAAATGTACCACGACAACCCGGACGTGGACACGGTGGTCGTCCCCATCGGGGGTGGCGGTCTGATGAGCGGTGTCTCGACCGCGCTCAAACACCTCGCGCCGGAGACCCGTATCGTCGGCGTGCAAGCCACCGGGGCGGAGACGATACACAAGAGCCTGGATAAGGGGATGCCGGTGACGCTGGACGACGTGGACACGATAGCCGACGGCATTGCGACGGGCGGCATCTCGGAGATGACACTGCAGATCATGCAGGCCAACGTCGACGAGGTCGTCACCGTCACGGACACCGAGATAGCACGGGCGATCCTTCTCCTGATGGAACGGGCCAAGCAGGTCGTCGAGGGGGCCGGTGCGGCATCCGTCGCTGCTATCCTCAGTGACGACCTCGACGTGACCGGCGAGACGGTCATGCCACTGCTCTGTGGGGGGAACCTCGACATGAGCCAGCTCCGAGAGGTGCTCATCCACGCGATGACCGAGCGCCAGCAGCTCCTGAGCCTGCGGGTCCGCATCGACGACCAGCCGGGCGTGATGGAGGAGATATCGGGCATCATCGCCGATCAGGGAGCGAACATTCACGACGTCCGCCACGAACGCTCCGTCGACGACCTCGAAATCGGCGAGGCCTACCTCGTGTTCGACGTCGAGACGAGCGGTGCCGACCACGCCCAGTCCATCGTCCAAGCAATCCGCACGGCCGGTTACCCCGTCGAAAACACTGCCCGGTCCCTCGGATAGGAACGGGCGTGATCCGGAACGTGGGAAAGCTATTTTAATACTTTCCGTGAAGTACGTGTGCATTGTCCACAATGTACGAGCAGATGCTGATTCCGTACGACGGTAGCAAGGAAGCGACCAAGGGTGCAACGCACGGTATCGAGCTTGCCGCGGAACTGGGCTCGACAGTCCACGGGCTCTACGTCATCGACCTGCCGGGTGCGCCACGGGCGATGGCGATCCGCGATGACGAGGAAGAGTTGCGTGAAGAGTACGAAAAGTACGGCGAGCGGGAGTTAGAGACGCTCAGCGAGATCGCGGCCGACCACGGCGTCGAGTTCGAGAGCCACATGCGGACCGGCTCCCCGAGCGAGGAAATCGTCGACCTCGCGAGGACGGACGGGATGGACGTGATCATAATGGGGTCGGCATACCGGGGCAAGCTCGGGAACCTCCTCGGTGGCACCACCGACCGCGTCGTGCGCTCATCGACCGTCCCTGTCATCACGCAACGCATGAGTTCAGACGAGTAGTGAGGCAACCCGACGAAACACGAATGGTTTTAAATCCGACAGTTTGGGCGAGCTCGCGTGTGAAACCCTGATCGACCGGGTTACGAGCCGAAATCCAAGAAAAGTTTAATAATAGACGAACCAGAACCAGTGGGTGAGGTTGTGTAACACGACAAAGAGGACCGACGCAACTCGGAAGTCGAGGCTTATCATGTCGTAGCACAGCGCGGAAAACGAGGACCGGTGCGGCCACGCTCACGAACGAAGTGAGGAGCGCATCGGTGCTGGAGTCGAAAACAACAATGAAACGACGCGGATACTCAGTACGTTATCGTTCGGGAGGGGAATCATATGTCAAGCAATGACGAAACCACCGGCGAGATGTCGGACGGACTTCAGGTGGAACTGTTCCACCCGGAGTCCGACAGAGAGCCCGGGGACACGAACTGGCAGAAGTACGGGTTCGACGTTCACCCCGTCGTGTTCCCGATTGCACTAGCGGTTATTGCACTGTTCATCACGGTCACGATCCTCCTCGGTGACACTGCCTCGGAGGCGTACACGTGGCTGTTCAACACTATCGGTTCGACGTTCGGCTGGTTCTACCTGCTCGCGGTGAACGTCTTCATCGTCGTACTGCTGTTCTTCGCGTTAAGCAAGTACGGCAAGATCAAAATCGGCGGCGTAGAGGCCGAGAAGGAGTTCAGTGACTTCTCCTGGATGGCGATGCTGTTCAGTGCCGGCATGGGGATCGGACTCATGTTCTTCAGCGTCACCGAGCCGATGTTCTACTTCAACACGCCGCCGAGCTACTTCGGTGCCGAGGCCGGGACCGGAGCGGCCGCGGTAGCCGCCATGGCACAGACGTTCTTCCACTGGGGTTTCCACCCGTGGGCCGTCTACGGGCTCGTCGGCCTCGGCCTGGCGTTTTTCTCGTTCAACCGCGGACTCCCGCTCACGTTCCGGTCGATATTCTGGCCCCTGCTGGGTGAGCGCATCTACGGCTGGCCGGGCCACATCATCGACCTGGTGACCGTGTTCGCGACCCTGTTCGGGCTGTCGACCTCTCTCGGACTCGGCGTCGCACAGGTCAACAGCGGCCTCAGCTACGTCTTCGGTAGCAGTATGCTGGGCGTCGCCAACGTTCCAACCGGAACGATACCCCAAGTCCTTCTCATCGCGGGCATCACCCTTATCGCGACAATGTCGGTCGCGGCGGGCCTCGATGGCGGCGTCAAACGGCTGAGTACCCTCAACCTCTACCTGATGATCGCGCTGCTCGGGTTCCTCCTGGTGGTGGGCCCGACCGTGTTCATCCTGAGTGCGTGGGTCGAAGGAATCGGCGCGTACTTCCAGAGCATGCTCGGCCTCAGCTTCTTCACCGGCACCCTCGGCGCCGCCGCGAACGGGACGCCGACGGCGTGGACGGTGTTTTACTGGGGCTGGTGGATCGCCTGGTCGCCGTTCGTCGGGATGTTCATCGCGCGCATCTCGAAGGGGCGGTCCGTTCGGGAGTTCGTTCTGGGCGTGCTGTTCCTCCCGGCCCTGTTCTCGACGCTCTGGCTGTCGACCTTCGGCGGCAGCGCACTGAACAGCGCACTGGAGACGCTGGGGATGTTCATTACGCTGAACCAGTATCCGCTCGGCGTCGTGTCGGGCCTGGTGGCGACGCTGCTGGTCATTACCTTCTTCGTCACGTCCTCCGACTCGGGGTCGCTGGTCATCGACCACCTGACCTCGGGCGGCAAGCACGACGTGCCGAAGACCCAGCGCATCTTCTGGGCACTGACCGAGGGCGCCGTCGCGTCCATCCTGCTCATCGGAGGAGGGCTGACGGCCCTGCAGACGGCGGCGATCACCACGGGACTGCCGTTCGCAGTAATCCTGTGTCTGATGTGCTACACCGTGTATCTGGGTCTGAACAACGAGTACCAGATACTGGAGTCAGACGAGTTCGCCGAGAGCATCCAGGACCTCTCGGAGCGGGACGACGTCGACGTCGTCACTGCGGGCGATGAGATGGTGACAGACATCAGCGACCGCGACGACTCCCCTACCAGTAGCGACTGACTCCACTCGGGGACAGCACCTTTCTCCGTCGTTGGCGGTTCGAGGCCGATCAGTCGGCACGCTCCGTGTCCACCGTACGCTCCGCGTGGAACCACGGCCGGACCGCACCGCCCAGGCCGAACGAAGCGATCAGCACCCAGACTGCGAGTCCCCCTGCAGGAGACAGTACCAACCACCCGATCGCGCTGAGCGAAGCGCCGAGTACGAGTCCGTAGCTCGGTTCCCGGTGTCCCTGTAGATCGACGATGAGGGTCCCGACGACGAGGAAGCCAAACGCGGTCAGGGAGGCGAGCACACAGCCCAACACGAGGGTGACGAGGACACCGAGGAACGTGTCTGCCACGCCGATTCGGCCCAGCTGGCTGAATCCGTACAGCCCGACAGCGAGAGCGATGAGGTACGCTGCCAGTCCATACAGGACGGCGCTGTATGGCCGTTCGTGAAGCGCCTCCAGCGAGTGCTGAACACTGGCTTTCGACTGGCGGAGTATGACGGCGCCAAACAGCACCACGAGCAGAAAAGAGCCAAGAGCCTGCAGATATCCGGGGAGGTCACTGAACAGGGTAAGATCAACCGACTGTCCCACCGCCGCGTCCAGTGGCGTCGCACTGAGCCGAACGGCGCCGACTAACTGGTGGCTTCCGACGGGTGTCATGACGGGTCTTTCGCCGGACGTGGTGAAAAGGTGTCGGCGGGTGAGACGTGTCGGTTCCCCGCAGACCTTTACAGACAGGATTCATTGTACGTAGTGTGACGGGCCAACTCGGACCGCTCTTGTCGAAACTCAAGCGGGTAGGCGAGAAAGTGATGGCGCCCCTCAGGAGGAACGGCGGTCCGAACAAGTTCCGTCTGTCGAGTATGGATACGGCGACGACCACCCACGAAGGCGACAGCGGGTGGGCCAAGCGACCACCAGCGACGGTGTCATGTGACCGGTGTGGAGCGGAGATATTCCAGCACAACGCACTGGACGACATCGACTGCCCCCGTTGTGTTGCCGAATACGATCCGGAGAAGTTCGGTACCCTGACGTTGGTACACATGACCTGCCCGGTTTGTCGGAGTCGGATGATGTATGGGAAGCGCCACCCCGAACAGTTCGACATTCCGGAGTGGGCCACCTGCACGCAATGCCGGTACCACTGGGAGTTCCAGCACTCCTACGACGAAGGGCGTTGACGTGTCGACCCCGCCAGTACCACACTGTTCACACCAGAAACGATGCACAAACTATTGAGCGTGGAGGTCATCCCCACGGACGAATCAATGGTCGAACTGATTCCAACTAGCTTGGCTGTCGTGGCCGTCATCCTCATCGGCACTGCACTGCTCGCCATGACCGTCGGGGACCTGCGGGCCGCCGGCTTCAGTTTCCTGTGTGCGAGTCTCGTCATCTATTTCCGGGAGACGCGGTACGGCGAGGGCCAACCATGACGTTCACCGAACAGACCATAGACGAGTTCCTCTCGGGCGTCGCGTCGTCGCAGGTTGCTCCGAGTGCGGGTGCGACCGCTGCCCTCACCGGTGCCCTGGCGGCGTCGCTCTGCGAGATGGTTTGTATCCACACGAGCGAGGCGAAGCGCTCCGAACGACTGGCCGATACGGAGGCGGAGTTACGAGAGCAGCGCGGCCAGTTGCTTGCGCTGGCCGACGAGGACGCCGCGGCCATCAACGAGGTACAGGCGGTCTTCGAAACGGACACCGATGAGGACCAGGAGCAGGCGGCCCTTCGAACGGCCACCGAAATCCCGGTACGAATCGCCGAGCGGGCCCGGGACGTCGTGGCCTGTGCGACCGTCGTCGCTGCGGATGGGAACCCGAACGCCCGGGCCGACGCACTGGTAGGGGCGACGATCGCGCGCGCCGTCGTCGCGTCGGCGGCAGCTATCGTCCGGGCCAATGTCGGTCTGCTCGAAGACGACGCGTTCGTGACCGACGTGCAGCGTCGCGTCGAATCCGCCGAGGCGGACGCGAACGCTGCCGTCGCTCGGATCACCGGCCAAGACGAGTAGCCGCCACACCGTAGCTCCCGTTCGGAACGATTCGCCGGCCCTCTCATACGGTTTATTGTAGCGGTTTACCGGTATGTGCCGACCCCGGGGTCGGTACAATCCGGAAATAATCTACAACAAACCGTATCAGTGATACTTCCACTCGTCGTCGTCGTCGGTGGACCGAGTGACACCGGTTTGCTCCTCGTCGGATTGCTCGTCCGGCCACTCGATGCCGCCATTGAGACTCTCGTAGGCGTAGCTACCGAGCGCGACGAGCATGAGCAACAGTACGACCGCTCCGGCACCGACGACGACCTGTGAAAACGCCTCCGTGAGTCCGCCGAGCTGGAGCCACTGGAACGTGTACATACAGGTACATACGGAGCCAGAGTGATAGTGTTATCTCAGCTGCCGGCCCCGTGTCGCGTCGACGCTCCGGAGGACCGCAGCGTTCGCCTCGACATCGTGGACCCGGACGACGTCGGCGCCGCGTTCCGCCGCCATGGCGGTAACGGCCAGGGTCGGCGGGAGCCGGTCGTCGCCGGGGCCGGAAACGTCCGCGAACATCGACTTCCGTGAGTGACCGACCATCGTGCCACAGCCCAGCGCCTCGAACTCCGCGAGGCGGTCGATCAGCTCGAACGATTCGCCGGCGTCCTTCCCGAAGCCACAGCCGGGGTCAACCAGTATCCGCTCGCGGTCGATACCGGCACGCTGGGCGAGCAACACCTGCTCCGAGAGGTCCCGAAGCACGTCGTCGACGACGTCGTCGTACTCCCGCGTGCGGTCCGGGTCGACGGGGGCCGACAGGCTGTGCATGAGGACGAGTGTAGCGTCGTGGTCGGCGACGACGAAGCGCATCTCGGGGTCGGAGAGGCCGGAGACGTCGTTGACGATGTCTGCGCCCGCGTCGAGAGCAGCGTCCGCGACGGCAGCTTTCCGCGTGTCGACCGAGATGGCTACGTCTAGTTCGGCAAGCCCTTCGATGACCGGGACGACGCGGTCGATCTCCTCCGAGACAGGGACGGGATCGGCGCCCGGACGCGTGCTCTCACCGCCGACATCCACCACGTCGGCGCCCGCCGCGACCATCTCTTCTGCACGTGCTACCGCGGCCGTGAGTTCGTCGTACTCGCCTCCGTCGTGGAAACTGTCCGGCGTGACGTTTAAAATTCCCATGAGGGCTGTGCCCTCGGTTTCCAGGGGGTCGGGCGGGCCATCGATGGTCCGGCGTACTCGCCCGGCAACGTGTGAGAGCCCGTCCCCGTCCGTCTCGATAGCGTCGGCCAGCGACGATAGCTGACGCTCGCTCGCACTGAGCAGCGTCTCGACGAACTTCCCCGGAGCGTCGGTCTTCGACCGGTAGCAGTCGCCGCCAGCGGCGTCGAGCCGCCGGGCGACCTGTTCGGCCTGGCTCGGGCGGAGGTACGCCGTCAATAGGTGATGGTTGAGTTCCGCGACGGCCGTGTCGGGGAACGCATCGAGGTCGAGCGCACCGTGGTCGACGGGCTCGCGGCCGTCGGCTTTCGGCACCAGCAACCGGGTCCAGCGGTCGCGGGCCTCGGCGACGGCGTACAGCGACCCGGTGACGAGGACGAAGTCGTCCGGGTCGGCGGCCGAAAGCGCCCGCTCCGTCGCCTCGGGGACGGATGGGACACGTGTCACCTCGGCCGCGTTACCGTCGAACGCAGCCGCCAGCGTGTCGAGGTCCTCCGCTCGGTCCAGTCCCGGTTCGGTGACGAACGCAGTTCCGACCGGGGGGAGCACGTCGACCATCGACTCGTGGTCCTTGTCGGACATCGCACCGAACACCACGTGGAGGTCGTCGTACTCGAAGCGATCCAACACCGAGGCGAGTGTCACCATCGCGCCGGGGTTGTGTGAGCCGTCCAGAACCACCGTCGGGTCACTGTCGAGAATCTCGAACCGGCCGGGCAGGGTGGCCTGCCGGAGACCGGCCGCGATGTCCTCCGTGTCGACGTCGGCGACCTGCCTGGCGAGTGTCGCGGCGACACCGGCGTTTTCGGCCTGATGCTGGCCCAACAACTGGAGGTTCGTCTCCAGCGCCCAGTCGGGACCGGTAACGGACACCTCGCTCTCGATGGCACAGCGCATCCCGCTCTCGACAGCGACGACGTCCGCGTCTGCCGGGCCGACGGTCACCACGTCCGTCACCGACCGGATAGCGTCCAGCGCGTCGCCAGTGGCCCCGGTGACGAGCGGGGCGTCCGTCGGTGCGACCTGGGCCTTGTCACGGGCTATCTCCCCGACGGTGTCGCCGAGCAGGTCCGTGTGTTCGAGACTGACGCTGGTAACGGCACTCGCGACCGGGTCGACGGCGCTGGTCGCGTCGTATCGACCGCCGATTCCCACCTCCAGAACGGCGACATCGACCCCTGCACGGCCGAAGTGGTCGATGGCGAGGGCAGTCAGGACTTCGAAGTGGGTCGGCATGTCGTCGTCGGCCGCGAGGCGGTCGAGACAGGGATCGATGCGTTCGACGAAGTCGGTGACCCGAGCTTTCGGAACTGCGGTACCGTTTATCCGTACCTGTTCCCGGAAGTCGTTGAGCCCGGGAGAGGTGAACACGCCCACGTCCAGGCCGGCAGCCCTGAGCGCGTGTTCCAGCAGCCGGGACGTGCTTCCCTTCCCGTTCGACCCAGCCACTTGGACGACATCGACGTCCGTCTGGGGCTCTCCGAGGTGCGAGAGCATCCGCGCCGTCGTCTCGGTCCCCAACTTGGGCCGACGCCGCTGTAGGGACTCCAGATAGTCGGCAGCTTCGTGGTAGTGCATACCAAGTATCGTCGCCGCCCACCTGATTAAGCTGTCGCTGCGGGGGGAATCTCGGGACAGCGCGGGATTTATTGAGTTCCACGGCCACCCGGGAGACATGTCTGAGCAGCCGACTAACCGTTCTGCCGAGGAGCCGTACGTGACTGCGTTCGATGCGACAGTTCGTTCGGTCGACGGCCGGGACGTGACGCTCGACGAGACGTACTTCTACGCCGAGGGTGGCGGGCAACCGGCCGACAGCGGAACTCTCAGCGGTCACGAAGTGGTCGACGTCCGGAAACGCGACGGTATGACCGTCCACACGCTCGGTGACGCCCCCGACTTCGAAGTGGGCGAGACGGTTGCGGGTGATGTCGACGCGGACGTCCGGACCTACAGCATGCGGGCGCACACGGCCAGTCACGTCGTCTACGGTGCGGGCCGAAAGCTGTTCGGCGACCACGGCTACGGCGGGTTCGACATCGGTACAGAGAGTGTTCGACTTGACTTCAGAACAGAAGCCGATGCCGACGAGGTCGACGCACTCAGTTTTCAGCGTCTCGCCAACGAGGCCGTCTGGGACGACCGACTCGTCGACTGGTACGAGATGGATGCCGACGAGGCCGCGGCCGACGACGACATCGTATTTAATCTTGGGGACGACATCGACACGGCGGAGACGGTCCGCATCGTCGATATCGACGGGTGGGACGTTTCGGCCTGTGGCGGCACACACGTCGCCCGGACCAGCGAGATAGGTCAGATCAAAGTGCTGGGTGTTTCGAACCCCGGCGCCGACCTCGTCAGAGTCGAGTACGCCGTCGGCCCCGCCGCGCTCCAGCAACAACTCGACGAGACGCGCGCAGCGTCTCGCGCGGCCGAAACACTGGATACGAACGTCACGGACCTGCCAAAGCGGGCCCGGGGACTACTGACGGAGAACAAGGAGCTGAAAACGGAGCTGACCGACCTCAAGGCGGAACTGCTAGCCGCTCGTATCGACAGCATCACAGCGGAGACGGTCACCCGCAACGGCGAGGAGTGGGCGGTGGGAACTGTTGACGGCGTCGGCCCGAACACCGTCTCGGACCACGTCGCTGACCGTACCGTCGATGCCGACGTCCTGGTTTTGGTCGGCAAGGATGGCCAGCCGTTCGTTGTCGTGGCCACCGACGGGGAAACGGACGCCAACGACGTCATTGATGAGATCACGGACGAGTTCGGTGGTGGCGGTGGCGGCCAACCGACGCTCGCGCAAGGTGGGGGTCTCGAAGCCGAACCCCGTGCGGTCGTCGACTACCTTCGGCCCGAGTGACCCCTCGCTCCACAACAGGTTTCGATTCTGATATATCGAGCGACACGGCTGCGACGGCAGCGGACAGAACATATTGTATACGAGAGGTGTCACCTTCGAGAAGCTTCTTGTGGAGCGGATAGGAACGTTGGGGTGAAATGGCATCATCCGACGAGACACAAGAGCCGATTCCGACGGACTACGATATCGCGCAATCGACGGACATGGAACCGATCTGGGAACTGGTAGAACCGTGGGGGCTGGGTCTCGATGACCTCCAGTATCACGGGGAGTACACCGCGAAGGTCAAACACCACGCTATCGACCGTCTCCGGGACCAGGCCGATGAAAACGAGGGGAACCTCGTCCTCGTGACCGGCATGACGCCGACGCCGAAGGGCGAGGGCAAGACCGTGACGACGGTGGGGCTCGGCCAGACGCTGAACCACCTCGGCGAGGACACGATGATAGCCATCCGCGAACCGTCGCTTGGCCCGGTGTTCGGGGTCAAAGGCGGTGCGGCGGGCGGCGGTCGCTCACAGGTACTGCCGATGGAGGACATCAACCTCCACTTCACGGGCGACATCCACGCGCTCACGTCCGCACACAATCTCATCGCAGCGATGCTGGACGCCCGCCTCTCGCAGGGCAACGACCTCGATATCAACGTCAACGACGTCGCCTGGGAACGCGCGATGGACATGAACGACCGTGCGCTCCGGCAGACAGCCGTCGGCCTCGGGGGCAAGTCCGGCGGAACGCCCCGTGAAGGTGGGTTCAAGCTCACCGCCGCCTCCGAGCTGATGGCCGTCCTCTGTCTCGCCGAGGACCTGAAGGACCTCAAAGAACGAGTCGCACGCATCATCGTGGCCTACGACAACGACGGCGAGCCGATAACCGTCGACGACATCGAGGCCACGGGGCCCGCGACGATGCTGCTTCGCGACGCGCTCAAGCCGAACATCGTTCAGACTATCGAGGGGACGCCGGCGTTCGTCCACGGCGGCCCGTTCGCGAACATCGCCCACGGGACGAACTCGCTCATCGCCGACAAGGCCGCGTTCGGCATGGGCGACTACCTCGTGACGGAGGCCGGGTTCGGTTCCGACCTCGGGGCGGAGAAGTTCATGAACATCGTCTGCCGGCTCGGCGACATGACGCCCAACGCCGTCGTGCTGGTTTCCTCTGTCCGAGCACTGCAGTACCACGGGCTGGACCAGTGGCCGGTCGACTTCGACGAGATAGACGAGTCCGGCGTCGAGGCCCTGGAGGCCGGCTTCGAGAACCTCGACCGCCACGTCTCGAACCTCCAGCAGTTCGGTGTCCCGGTCGTGGTCGCGCTCAACCGCTTCCCGGACGACACCGAAGCGGAAGTCGAGGCAGTGCTCGATCACTGCCGGAACGACCTCGGTGTCCGAGTCGCCGAGTCCGAGGTCTTCGAGGACGGCAGTGAGGGCGGCGAGGACCTGGGCGAACACGTCATCGAGGCCGTCGAGGGGAACGACGAAGACGACTTCGAGTATCTCTACGACGAGGAGGCACCGATCAAGGAGAAGATCGAGACCGTCGCCACGGACATATACGGAGCCGACGGTGTGAAGTTCACCGGCGGCGCGCTCGACGACATAGACCGCATGAACGACCTCGGCCTCGGTGACGTCCCGGTCTGTATGTCGAAGACGTTCCACTCCTTCAGCGACGACGCGAGCAAGAAGGGTGCGCCCGAGGATTGGGAACTGGAGATCAGCGAGGTCTACCCGTCGGCCGGCGCCGGCTTCATCGTCGCGCTCACCGCGGACGCGCTGACGATGCCCGGGCTGCCTGCCCGTCCGGCGGCTGCCGACATGGATATCGACGAGGACGGCAACATCTCCGGGCTGTTCTGAGCGGTTCAGCCCTTGGGGGTTCCGCACATAGCACACGTCGGCCGAGTCCCCGGCCCCGATCCCCGAATCACATCCGTCGGACTGAATATGACGAGAACTGATGATCCGGTAGCCGGATAACGGCGACAGTACTACGAAAATTTGGTTTTTTTATGACGCTTGGGCGTACTGATGCCGTCCCGTCTGGGCCTCACTCAGTCGTCGCTATGGCTTCTATCTCGACAGCCGCGCCTTTCGGGACGTCGCCGACGCCGACGGCGCTGCGAGCCGGCGGCTCCTCGTCGAAGAACTCGCTGTAGGCCGAATTGAACGCGTCGAAGTCGTCGATATCGTCGAGGAAGACGGTCGTCTTGAGCAGGTCGTCGAGCGAGCGCCCCTCGGATTCGAGAACGGCCTCGACGTTGCGCATGCACTGGCGGGTCTGGTCAGCGACCGATTCGTCGTCCAGCAGCTCACCGTCGGTAGTCAAGGGAAGCTGTCCGGCCGTGATAATGAGACTCCCGTTCGTCGTTGCCTGACTGTACGCTCCCACCGCAGCCGGTGCGTCGTCGGTGCTAATGGTACGTTTCACGGACCGGTGTTCACCTGGCGGCGGCTTAAATCCCGGTACGGAGGAGTCGCGCCGACACGAGCGATTTGTCTGTTTACATGTCGTGGAACGGGCGACGCTACTGGTTGATGACCACTATGGCTGCTATTGCGAGGCCGATGCCGGCCACTTTGTTCATCGAGAGTGGTTGACCGAGTGCGGCAGTGCTGATGAGCGTCGCCGCGACGAAGTACATCCCGCCGATGGTCGAGACGACGGCGGTCGATCCGACAGTGACCCCGATGAACGTCGAGACGACGCCGGCAGCGGCGGCAACTCCGGCGACGGCGGCGAACACCAACCCCCGGTTCGTGACCGCCAAGGAAGCGTCGGAGACGACGACGAACAGCCCCGTCGCGACGGCCGCGGTAGCGTAGGAGATAAACGCCGCAGTCTTCGGGTCGATGCTGTTCGAGGCCACGTCACCGAACACTATCCAGAAGCCCCAGGCAATCATCGTCCCCAGTCCGTACACGATGGCGGAGTTGTTCACCGAACGCCCTCCGTTCGTGGCGCGGTCGGTACTGGTTCGGCCCGTCTTGCCTCTCGTCCCCCCGATTGGAGTCGGGTCATGATTCCTACCACGGTGGTCACCGTGATGATTGTCACGCCTGTGCCGGACGGCGCTGTTCAGATAAGGATTGAACCTGACTGGCTGCGCTTGTCGATACAGCCGGCAATCCTGGTGGATTGAAAGGGCGAGGCGTCTCGGCGAACCCCGAACAGCGCCTGCCGGACACGGCGAGCTTTTTTATTCTCGGTCGGTCAAGGGCGCGGTAGTGGCTGACGCATCGGACGAGAGGACGGAACCGGCACTGGAAGAGGTCTTTTACCCGGTCGACCGCATTCCGTTCGTCGAGTGGGGGGCGTTCACTGGCGGGAAGTCGACGGTGTTGCTCGTCGGCGCGGTAACGATTCTCTCCTTTCTGACCGGCCTCTCGAACCTGAGTCAGTCGATGCCAGCGATGGACGGCCCGCTCTCCGTTTTCCTGTCCCTGCCGGCCGGCGTCGTTCAGTTCGGTGGCGTCCTGTTCGCGTTCGTTCTCAGTGCCGTGACCGTCGGCCTCCAGCAGCGAAAGGTGGTCGCCTTCCGGGCGGCCCTCGTGTTGTTGCCCGCGCTCGCGATGCTCCCGCTGACCACGCTCCAGACGACCGACATCCCGCTCCTGCTGGGTATCACGGTCACCTACCCACTGCTATTGCGAAACCGGGCGCAGTTCGACCAGTCGGTCGACTTTTCGCCGCTGCAGATCGCATCGCTGTCCGCCATCGGTGGCGTGGGACTTTACGGAACCGTGGGTGCGTACGCGCTGCGGAGCGAGTTCACCGGCGACCCACTGACCTGGAGCGACGCGGTGTACTTCGTCATCGTCACCATCGCAACCGTCGGCTACGGCGACTTCGCGCCGACGACCGCGCGGGCACGATGGTTCGCGCTCTCGATTATCCTGTTTGGAACCGGCGCGTTCACCGTCGCCATCGGGGCGCTGGTCGGGCCGGTGATCGAATCACGGATGGCAACTGCGTTCGGAATCATGACCGCATCAGAGCTCACACTCCTGGAGGACCACGTCGTCGTCCTCGGCTATGGGGGTATGACGGATTCGCTACTGGAGGAACTGGACGACGAGACGGAACCCATCGTCGTAACCGACGACGCGGACGCTGCCGCGATGCTGGACGACGCGGGGCTAAACGTCCTGACGGGGGACCCGACGGACGAGGCTGTCCTCTCCGATGCGCGCATCGGGAGCGCACGAGGGGTGGTCGTCGGGAGCGACGACGACGCGCAGGACGTACTGGCCATCCTCGCGGCGAGGTCCCGCAACCCGGACGTGCGAATCGTGGCCGCGGCCACCGAAGCGAAACACGTCACCAAGTTCGAGACCGTCGGCGCCGACGAGGTGGTCAACCCACGCAGCATCGGCGGGACCTTGCTCGGACGGTCGGTGCTCGACGGGAGCGCGCCCGACACGAACCTATCAGACCTCGATACCAGCGGAGAACCCCGAAAGTAGTCTCTCCCGCGACACTACTATACGTATACGCTACTCTACCACACAGTATGCCTACCTCGAACGGAAGTGGCATCGAAGCGATAGTGGCGAAGCTGCTGGTCCCGGTGGCCGCCGCGTCGGGCGCAATCGTCTTCGTGGGCTTCTTTTTCCGTGACTTCGTCGGCGAGGCGGTGACCGGTCAGGGGTGGGTGGCCATCTCGCTGCTGTTCTTCGGGTCCGGGCTGGGCTACCTCGCAGTGCTTCCCTACCGTATCGACGACGATGACGACCCGTCACGGGGCTATCTCCTGCGGGTCCGGCGAACGAACCTGACGGCGACACTCCGGGAGTTTGCGGGCAATCAGGACCCGTTGACGATGGGTGTCCCAGCGACGGTGTTTGCCGCGTTCCTTCTGTTGCAGGCCGCTTTCCCGACGCGTACGTCGGCCGTCGTCGGCGACGTGGCGGACACTGTACTTCTGGTCGGCGGCCCGTTGTTCCTCGCTGCGATACTGCTCGCGGTGTGTTACTGCGCGTTCCTGTTGCTCGGCCCGTGGGGCGACATCAAGCTGGGCGATCCGGAGACGGAGCCTGCGTACACGTACCCGACGTATTTCACGCTCGTGTTCACCGCGGGTATCGCGGCGGGACTGGTGTTCTGGGGGCCGGCCGAGGCGCTGTTCCACTACCGGACGCCGCCGCCGTACTTCGGCGCCCAACCCGGCTCCGCCGCGGCCGCCGGCGACGCACTCGTCTACACCCTCTTTCACTGGGGCGTCTCGGCCTGGAGTGCGTACGCTGTCATCGGGGTCCCGATTGCCTACTTCGTCTACTGTCGCGGGGCGCCGTTGCGCGTGGCAACGCTTTTGACCCCGTTTCTGGGCGTCGACGGACTGGACTCGGTGTGGGGCCGGCTGGTCGATACGCTGGCCGTCTTCGCCACGATCGGCGGCATCGCCACCTCCGTCGCGCTCGTCAGCCAGCAGTTCCTCGCCGGCGTCGCGTTCAAGTGGGACGTAGCGGTCGGCACCGCCGGCCCCCTCGTGTTCGTCGGCGGCCTGACGCTCATATTCGTTCTCTCCGGTGCCACAGGTATTCACCGCGGCATCCGCCGCATCGCGGGCGTGAACATCGTCCTGTTCGGCCTGTTCGCCCTCCTGCTGGTCGCGCTCGGGCCCCGCCAGTACGTCGCGGAGCAGGGGGTGAGTGCGCTGGGCCGGTACGCCGTCCACTTCGTCCCGCTGAGCCTCCACACCGGTGGACAGTGGGTTGCCGACTCGACGATCTGGAACTGGTCGTGGTGGTTCTCGTGGGCCCCCTTCGCCGGGCTGTTCGTCGCGGCGCTCTCCCGCGGCCGTCGGGTCCGAACTGTCGTGTTCACCACTGTCGTCGCCACGTCGGCAGCCACGGTCGTGTGGTTCCTCCTGTTGGGTGGAACGACCCTGTTCGTCCAGCAGCGCGGCGAGGCGGACGTGTTGGGGGCCATCGCCGCGCGCGGTGGGTCCGAAGCAGTTGCCGGGTTCCCGCTACTGGCTGCACTCCCGCTGTCCGAACTGCTCGTCTTCCTCTTTCTGGCGCTCATCGTGGTGTTCATCACCACGTCGGCCGACACGTCGACGCTCGTCGTCGCCATCCTCGCGACCAAGCGGGGGCTGGCACCCACTACCGGAAGCATCGTCTTCTGGGGCGTCTTTCAGGGCACTGTCGCCGTAGCCGTGTTACTCGTCGGCGGGGCGGAGACGCTACAGGCGCTGGCGGTGCTGACCGGCGGCCCGTTCGCGGTTATCTCCCTGATCGGAATTGCCGGGCTGACCCGCTCGTGGCTCCAAGAAGAACGGGGCCACACGTCACTCGTCGTGCGCGCTTTCAGGCGTCTGCCGACCGTCCAGACCCACCACGATATCGACCCGCCCAAAGAGGACTGATCAGACGCCGGCGACCCCGGTACAGAAGTTTTCGACGATGCGCGTTCCCGCGTCCGTGAGGATGCTCTCGGGGTGGAACTGCACCCCGAAGTGCGGTCGGTCGCGGTGTCGAACTCCCATGACAATTCCCCGCTCGTCGTCGGTGTGGGCCGTTTCTATCAGGTCGCCCGGCAGGTCGGCGCGCTCGACAGCCAGGGAGTGATACCGCCCGACTTCGAAGGGGTCGTCGACGCCGTCGTACAGCGCCGTCCCCTCGTGGCGCACAGCAGAGGGTTTGCCATGAACCACCTCGGGAGCGTGGCCGACCGACGAGCCGTTGGCCGCACAGAGTGCCTGGTGACCGAGACAGACACCCAGTGCCGGGTAGTCGGTCTCCGCGAACACGTCCATCGAGACACCGGCCCCATCGGGGGTCCCGGGGCCGGGTGAGACGACGATACCATCCGGGTCCAGTTCCCGGATGCCGGTGACGTCGATGGCATCGTTCCGGCGGACCTCCACGTCGTCGAAGATGCCGACGTACTGGACGAGGTTGTAGGCAAACGAGTCGTAGTTATCGACGATGAGTATCATCGGACACCCTCGGTCGGTTCGGCCCGCTCGACCGCGAACGACCCCTGCTCGCCCAGCGCCTCGTCGACGGCGGTCACCAGCGCCCGAGCCTTGTCCAGCGTCTCTTGATACTCCAGTTCCGGGACGGAGTCGTGGACGACGCCGCCGCCGACACGGAGCCGATACTCGCCCTCGTGGTGGACCAGCGTGCGTATCGTCATGTTCAGCGTCGCGCGGTCGTCGAACCCGAAGACGCCGATAGCGCCAGTGTACGGCCCGCGGCGAGTCTGTTCGACTTCCTCGATTATCTCCATGGTCCGGGGCTTGGGTGCGCCGGTGACGGTGCCACCGGGGAAGAGGGCCGCGACGGCGTCGGCGATGCCCGCGTCGGCACGGCGCCGGCCCTCGACGAGCGAGACGAGGTGCATGACTTCCGAATACCGGTCGACGCGGCGGTACTCCGTGACGTCGACCGTCCCGTACTCGCTGACCTTCCCGAGGTCGTTGCGTTCGAGGTCGACGAGCATGGCGTGTTCGGCCCGCTCCTTCTCGTCGGTGGTGAGGTCCCGTTCCAGATCGGCGTCCGCCTCGGGCGTGTCTCCACGCGAGCGCGTGCCGGCGATCGGTTCGGTCACCAGGCGGTCGCCGTCGACATCCAGGAGAAGCTCCGGACTGGCGCTGACGAGGTCGACACCCGGGAATTCGATGAGAGCCGAGTAGGGCGCGGGGTTGACCCGCCGGACCGCGGCGAACGTCTCGACCGGGTGGACCGAAGCTGGCGCGACGAGGCGGTGGGAGACGTTCGTCTGAAACGTATCGCCGTCGCGGACGTACTGCTTGATACGTCGGATTCGGTCGGCGTATGCCGCTTCGCCACAGTTGCTCTCGAAGGTAGCCTGCTGGTTCGCGGTCGGCCCGGACTGGACGTCGATGACCGGACAGGCCGTAATCCGCAGTTCGACCTCGCCGTCGCGGGGTTCCTCCCACGCCGCGACACGGTCGAAGACGCCCAGCTGGAGACGCGGCAGTCCGTCCGATGTCGTCGTCTCGGGAAGGTCTTCCAGTTCCCGGGCGATGTCATACGACAGCCAGCCAAAGGCGCCACACGGGTACGGCACGTCGCAATCGCCCCGGACGAGCCGTTCGCGGTCCAGGAGGCCGTCGATTGCAGCAATGCTCGGACTGGCCCCGTTCCGTGTCGTCGCCTGCGGCCCGACCTGCAGTCGCTCGGTGGGATCGACGGCGAAGTATCCCCACCCGGACTGGCCACCTGTCGTCTCCAGATAGACCCCGTCATGGGCCCCGTTCCGAGCGCGACGGTACGCCTCGAACGGGTCCGTGACGGTGACCCGCACTTCGACCGGTACGCGGGCGCCGGTCGGGGCCGAACGGGCGGTCTCGACGAACTCTGCTCGCTCAGTTACGATTGCCGTCTCGTTCATTCGTAGTCGTGCCTCCACGGAGACCGAGCGGTCTCCGCAGTGATTGTATGAACGGACCACTGAGGGCGACAAAAACCTTGTGTATCCTTGCCATACGCCGCGTGACCCTGCTGGGTTTCACACAAACCATCGAAAAACTGAAACGTACATCGACTGTGACTTCAAGGGGTGGGCTATTCCGTGGCGGCAGTTATTCCACCCGGGCTTGAGGTAGGGACGAGAGCGTCCGGCGGAAAACGATGACCCGAACAATAGATGGCAACGAGATCGCGGACGATGTCAGGGCGGACGTGAAGGCGTCGGTCGAGACGCTGAGGGACGCGGATGTACAGCCGGGGCTGGCGACAGTGCTGATGAGCGACGACGGCGCCAGCGAGACGTACGTTTCGATGAAACAGCAGGCGTGTGAGGAGCTCGGCATCAAGGGCTCTCACATCGAAATCGACCCGGACGAACCGGCGGAGGTGCTGTTCGACCGAATCGACGAACTGAACGACGACCCGTCGGTCCACGGGATCCTCGTCCAGATGCCAGTTCCCGACCACGTCGACAAACGGACGGTCCTCGAACGGATCGACCCGATGAAAGACGTAGACGGGTTCCACCCGGAGAACGTCGGCCGCCTCGTCGCCGGCGACGCCCGCTACAAGCCGTGTACGCCCCACGGCGTCCAGAAGATACTGGCCGCCGAGGGGATCGAAACGGAGGGCAAAGACGCCGTCGTCGTCGGTCGATCGGACATCGTCGGCAAGCCGATGGCGAACCTCCTCATCCAGTACGGCGACGGCGGCAACGCGACGACGACGGTGTGTCATTCACGAACGGCAGACCTCGCCGCCAAAACCCGACAGGCGGACATCCTCATCGCTGCCGCCGGAGTTCCCGAGATGATCGACGGTGAGATGATCAAGGAGGGAGCGACGGTCATCGACGTGGGCATCAATCGCGTCGACGCGGACACGCAGAAGGGGTACGAACTCGTCGGCGACGTCGAGTTCGAGAGTGCAAAAGCAAAGGCGGGTGCCATCACGCCAGTGCCCGGAGGTGTCGGTCCGCTCACCATCGCGATGCTCATGTACAACACGGCCAAGGCGGCCAGCCTCCAGTCGGGTGTGACAGTCGAGTTGCCTTAGAGGGACTCGACGTCGCCACAGACCGGGCAGAC
>PXQZ01000109.1:0-7728 GCA_003021755.1 Halobacteriales archaeon QH_8_67_36
AGCTTCGCTCTGACGAGCCTGCCGTCGCTGCGCTCCGACAGACCCCGGAATCGAGGCCGGAGGCCGAGATTCCGGCCTTTTTTCATCGACGTTTTTTACTCGGGGTTGAGCGCTCGCCAGTGGCGAACGCGAGGCCCCGGGAGAAAAAAGGTCGGGGGGAAGGAATTTAGTTCAGCCGCGAGAAGGGACAGGTATGGTAGACAAACCCCAGTCGGGGGAACTGTTCGGCGTCCCGTACAACTTCGAACGACCCAGTCTGAAGCGGCTCGTCTCCTCGTACTGGCAGCCCGGCGACGGGATGCTGGTCGAGAAGCCGTTCGGTATCGGCTACACGCTGAACCTGGCGAACTGGCGCGCGTGGATAGTTCTGGCGGTCGCCGGCGCGATGCTGTACCAGGAGCGCCGCGGCGACGGCGGCGAGTTCGAGAGCGAGCCAGCCGACGAACCGGTCGAAGTCGTCGTCGACTGAGACTGCCGACGCAACCGCGGGGGGCCGCGGAGCCGGCAGGTTTCGACGCCTCTTTTGCGGGCGGTCCCGGGAGTAGCGGTATGCTGAACTTCGTGACGACCAACGCCGGGAAGGTCCGGGAGGCGACGGCGTATCTGGACGACGAGGTGGTCCAGTTCGACTTCGACTACCCCGAGGTGCAGTCCGACGACCTCGGGACGGTGGCGGCCCACGGCGCCCGCGAGGCCTATCGGGCGACCGACGGGCCGGTCATCGTCGACGACGCCGGCCTCTTTATCGACGCCTTCGACGGGTTCCCGGGCCCGTACTCCTCGTACGTCGAGGACAGGGTCGGCATCGAGCGCGTCTGGCGTCTGACCGAACCCGAGGACGACCACGGCGCGGCGTTCAAGACGGTCATCGCCTACTGCGACGGGGAGGAGTTCGGTGCCACGCCGAACCCGGTGGATAGAGAGGAGCGCCGTGGCCAGGACCTCGGGGTCGACGAGCGCGGCGGCGCAACCACGGACGAGCAGGTCGAAGGTGGCGACGACGTACTGCCGGTCAAACTGTTCGAGGGACGGGTCCCGGGGGAAATCGTCGCTCCCCGCGGCGAGGGCGGCTTCGGCTACGACCCCATCTTCGAGCACAACGGCACCACCTTCGCGGAGATGAGCACCGACGAGAAAAACGCTATCTCCCACCGCGGGCGGGCGCTGGCGAAGTTCGCAGAGTGGCACGCCGAGCGATGAGCGAGGAAGCGGTCGCCCCCGGCGCCGACGACTAGGCTCGCGGGTCCCGGTCCGGCCCCCGATAGTCGCCGCTCTCGACCAGTTCGTACAGCGGCTCGGCATCGAACAGGGTCGGCCCCGTCTTCGCGCTGCGCAGCGTCTCGTCGTAACTGATGACGTGAGCGGCCTCGCCACGGTAGGCCGAGGCCAGCGCCGGATGGTCACGCTCGGGGTGGTCGACCGACTCGCGTTCGGCCTCGATTCGCTCCCGCCAGTCGGCCGCGAGGGCGTCGTCGCTCAGGTCGGCGACGACCGCCTGCGCGTCGTCGAGCAGGGCGTCGCTGGCTACGAGTGTGACCCAGGAGTGCCGGCGGACGTGGTCCAGCGTCGCACGGGCCGGCCCCCCACACAGCAGGTCCGCGGCGAGTACGTCGGCGTCGGCGACGACCCGGGCGGGCGAGTTCTCAGCCATCGTCGCCCTCCCGGCGGCGGGCTGCGAGCGTGTCCTGGACAGTCTCGACGGTGGTCTCGTGGTCGCTGGCGCGCTCGAACAAGTCGGCCCAGTCCATATCCGGACTACGGCCGGGCGGCAAAAAGCGATGCCGTCTGCCATCCGTCTGACGGGAGTTTATGTCCGGCCGAGCCCTCCCATGTGATGCGGGCGCGACCTGACAGCTACGTAACGGCGCCGAAGTCAGGCTTCGGCTCGGAGCGCCGACCGGACCTCGTCGATACCGTCGTGGCTCGTCATCACGGCCAGACTGTCGCCGGCCTCGATGGTGGTCCGTGGCAGCGGAATCGTCATCGACTCGTGGGCGCGGCCGTGGGCGTAGATGTGAGCGTCGCCGGGCAGTGAGACCTCGACGACGCGCTTGCCGATAACCGACGACCCCTCGGGCACGTCGACCGAGGCGATGGAGAGCTTCTCGGTCAGGTCCGTGAGGACGTTGAAGTCCCCGCCCAGCAGCGCGGTCTTGGCGCCGGCGGCGCCCAGCCGCTCGGGGTAGATGATGTCGTCGACGTCGGCGGCGTACGTGTCGTATATCTCCTCGCGGTAGTCCGCGTCGATGCGCAGGACGGTGCGACAGCCGTGTTCCTTGGCGATCATGCAGGCCGTGAAGTTGGTGTTGAGGTCGCCGGTGAGCGCGCCGATGGCGTCGGCCCCGTCGATACCCGCCGCCTCCAGCGTCGACTCCTCGTTGCCGTCGCCGACGATGACCTCGAAGCCGGCTTCGGTCGCCCGGTCGACCTTCCCCTGGTTCCGCTCGACGATGACGACCTCGTGCCCCTCGCTCTGGAGCACGTGCGCGGTCCGGGTCCCGACACGACCGTAGCCGACGATGACGAACTTCATGCCACCGGATACGACAGCCAGCACTAAAAACATGAACGTGTGGCAGGGCGCGGCGTGATGACGGCGTGGCGCGGTCGCTCCCGGGCGGTTCGATGAGAAAAAGTGGATAGCTTTGATCCGAGCGAGCGGTTACCGAAGCGAGCGGCGTCGGGTCACGGGGCCGGCGTGGGTGATTCCGTCCCCTCGGCTATCCCGGGTTCGTCCGGGGTAGCGGTCCCCGTCTCGGTCTCGTCTTCGGTCGACGAGGTGGTTCCATCCTCGGTCTCCGTTATCGTCTCGCCGCCGATGGTCGTCTCGTTCTCGGTTTCGGTCGACGTGGCAGTCCCGTTCTCGGTTCCCGTCTGGTTGTCCTCGGCGTCCTCTACCGTCACGTTCGCGGTGTCCGTGACCGGCGTGTCGTTGACGAGGACGGGCGGGTCGAGCAGGCTAACCGTCTCGACGAAGTCGAACGTTTGGTTCTCTGCCATATCCGTCCGGTTGTCGGAGTCCATCGTCTGGTTCCCTGCCGCAGCCGTCTGGTTGTCGGACTCCATCGTCTGGTTCTCCGCTGCAGCCGTTTGGTCGTCGGACTCCATCGTCTGGTTGTCGGACTCCGGAGTCTGTTCAGCAGTTGCCGGGGTCTCAGTCTCGGTTCCAGTCTCCGGAGTCAGGGCCTCGCCCTCGGTCGGCGTCTCGTTCGTCTCCGGGGTCAGGGCCTCGCCTTCGGTTGGCGTCTCGTTCGTCTCCTCCTGTTGGAGGGCCCCCATCTGGTTCACGGAGCTCTCGACGTGGAGCATCGCGGTGAGTTCCTGTGTGCCCTCCAGACGCGGCTCAGTGTCGTTGGCCGTCTCGTCGTCGGTCGGGGATGTCTGCATCCCGTCCGAGGTGTAGTTCGCCCCGGGGACGTCGAACAGCGTGACCGTCACGTTGTCGTGCTCGCCCGCGGGCAGGTAGTCCGAGACGCCGATGACGCTGTCGATTGTCTCGCCGTTCGCGAGACTCCCGTCGTGGATGACGACGTAACCCGACTGGTTCAGCGTCACGTTCGAGACGGTGACAGTCGTCCCGTTGGACTCCTGGTCCTCGAAGGTCAGCGACGCGTTCGCCTCGTCGGTTTCGTTGTCGGCCGGCACGCCAATGCCGTCTTCGGTCGGCGTTTCGTTCTCCGGCGTCACCGGTTCGTCCTCAGTTGACGTCTCGTTCTCGGTCTCGTTCTCCGGCACCACCGGCTCGTCCGGTGACGGTGTCTCTGTCGGTGTCTCCTGCTGTGCTACCGGACCGGGCACGGCGCCGGCCTGCGCTGTGAGGGCCGCTGTCACGACTGCGACAGCGATAGCGACCAATATCGTACTCCGTTTCATGCTATGATGCAAGCGAGGGGACAGAAGGCGTATTGATAAACCAAACCGACAGTTCAACGTAGTAACCATAGCCAATCGCCGGCTGCTCGCCATGTAACGTCCGAAGGAGGTGCCTATCCGGCTGCTTTTCGACACGGGTTTAGGCGGGGCCGGCCGAGAACTGACAGTATGCGAGTGACGTTTCTCGGGACGAGCGGGGCCATCCCGACGACCCAACGTAACACGAGCGGTGTCTTCTGTAACCGGGACGGCGATTATCTCCTCTTCGACTGCGGCGAGGGTACGCAGCGCCAGATGATGCGGTTCGGGACCGGCTTCGCCGTCGACCATCTGTTCGTGACCCATCTCCACGGCGACCACGTCCTCGGGATTCCGGGGCTGTTACAGACGTTCGACTTCAACGACCGCGACCGTCCCGTGGCGATTCACACCCCGGCGGGCACCCGTGGGAACGTCAAACAGCTCATCGAGGCCAATGGTACCACGCCGTCGTATCCGGTCCGCATCAACGAGATTTCGGCCGGCGACACCGTCCTCGACCGCTCCGAGTACGAGGTGCGCGCTATCGCGACCGACCACCGCTGTGCGTCGGTCGGCTACGCCGTCGCGGAGGACGACCGCAAGGGCGAGTTCGACCGGGCGAAAGCCGAAGACGAACTCGGCATCCCGCCGGGACCGAAGTACTCGAAGCTCCACCGCGGCGAAACCATCGAACACGACGGCCGAACGATAGAACCCGAGGAAGTCGTCGGGCCGCCCCGCCCCGGCCGTACGTTGGTCTACACCGGCGACACCCTCCCGACCGACAGCGTCGTCGCGGCCAGCGAAGGCGCGGACCTGCTCGTCCACGATGCCACCTTCGCCACGGACCGCGCCGACCGCGCCGAGGCGACCGCCCATTCTACGGCCCGGGAGGCCGCTGAGGTGGCCCAGCAAGCCGGCGTCCGGACACTCGCGCTGACTCACATCTCGACGCGTTACGCGGGACAGGCCGACCGGCTCGGTGCCGAGGCACGCGAGGTCTTCGACGGCGAGGTCGTCGTCGCCGAGGACGGGATGGAGCGCCACGTGCAGTTTCCGGAGTAAGCAGGTTTTGACTGGAGGGAACCCCAACTAGACGGCGACGGAAAACCGTGGAGGAAACGAAGAATCGACCGATGAGAGATTTATCGAGGCGGAGCAGGGAGCGAAGCGACCCGTAAGCAGAGCGAGGTACTGACCCGAAGAAGGTGCAGTGAAGGCGACCGAACGGAGAGTTTCGGACGGATTCAGGGTACTGCTACGGAATGGTCAGGAACAGAATGCATGACGACGAGCGGATAGTATGAGCTTTAAGCCTCCACACGCATCGGTATGTATGACTTACCGGATGATACACGTCGGACTCGGCGGTCAGGGGGAGACCTGGCTCACCGAAGCGATTCCGCCGAACATCGAGGCGAGTCGAATCGAAGTCGTCGCCGCGGTCGACACCGACCCCGGGCGACACGAACTGGCACAGGCGGAACTCGGCCTGTCGCCCGAGCGCTGTTACACCGACCTCGACACCGCTCTCACCGAGCGCGACGCGGACTTCTGTTCTGTCGTCACGCCGCCGGCGGCCCACGAGCCCGTCGTCGACACCGCACTGAGACACGGGCTGGACATCCTCTCTGAGAAACCCATCGCCGACACGCTGGAGGGGTCGGTCCGCATCGCGCGAGCGGTCGAGGCGGCCGGGGCGAAGATGGGTCTAACGATGACCCACCGCTTCGACCGGGACAAGGAGACGTTCCGGCAGGCCGTCAACGAGGCCGGTCCCGTCGACTACCTCACTGCGCGCTTCACCGGGAACGTCCGCGACCGGGGCCACTACTCCCCGTACGTCCACGAGATGGAGGATATGCTCCTACTGGACGGGGCCATCCACCATCTGGACATGCTCGCGTCGTTCGTCGACGCCCCCTGCGAGCGGGTGTACGCCGAAACGTGGGTCCCGGACGGCGCGGACTACCAGGGCGACTGTACCGGGATGGTGACACTTACCTTCGCCGACGGCACCCGCGCCCAGTACGAGGGAAGTTACGCCAACGCGACCACGCTCAACGGTTGGAGCCACGAGCAGTTCCGCGCCGAATGCGCCGACGAGACGGTCGTTCTGGACAACCGCGGCGTCGAGCGGTTCCCCCGCGACCCGGCCCGCGTCGGCGAGAGCGCGCGCCGCGACGAGGGCGAGTGGGTCGACCCGGCCGAGCGGGAGACGTGGACCAACGCTTGGCTCATCGAGCAGTTCTGCGAGTGGCTCGACGGCGGCAAGCCGATGGCGACCAACGTCGAGTCGGCACTGGAGTCGATGGCCATCGTCTTCGCCGCCATCGAGAGCAGCAAGACCGGCGAGGCCGTCGACGTGCAGGCACTGCTCAGAGAAGCCAGCGCGGTCGCACAGGTGCAGTAGCGGGACGGAACGACCTCGTCGCTCCGTTACCTTTTCCCGGCCGTAGGTGTCTTCTACCCCGCTTGAGAGTGGGAAGGCTGTTTATACTTAATAGACGGACCGACGGAGCCGGGCGTATGCACGTCGCCGTCGTCGGGTTCGGGAACGCCGGCGGAAAGATAGCCGATGCCATCCTGAAGTTCGAGGCCGACACCGGCCGCTCGCTGTGCAAGGACGTTCTCGCGGTCAACTCCGCGGAGATAGACCTGACGAAACCGGACCTAATCCCGGAGGACAGACGGCTCCTCATCGGCCAGACCCACGAAGGGGTGAAGGGACGGGGCGTCGGAGCCGACCCCGAACTGGGTGCCGAGGTGGCTCGCCGGGACATCGGGGAAATCGACCGCGCGCTGGACTCGGTTCCGGTGTACGAAATCGACGCCTTCCTCGTCATCGCCGGCCTCGGCGGCGGCACCGGCAGCGGCGGCGCGCCCGTCGTCAGTCGGCACCTCCGCGAGATGTACGCCGAACCGGTGTACGGGCTCGGAGTCCTGCCGAGCACGGACGAGGGCGGCCGCGCGTCGCTGAACGCCGCCCGCTCGCTGCAGTCCTTCACCGACGCCACCGACAGCCTCGTCCTCTTCGACAATGACGCCTGGCGACAGGCCGGCGAGTCGGTGTCGAGGGGCTACGACCGTGCGAACACGGAACTGGCCCGCCGGGTGACGACGCTGCTTGGCGCCGGGGCGCTGGACGACTCGGCGGTCTCGGAGACCGCGATGGACGCCAGCGACATCAACCGGACGCTGTCGACCGACGGCGTGAGTACCGTCGCCTACGCGAGCGCCGACCTCGACCACCGGACGAAATCCGGACTCCTCGACCAGTTCCGGACGAACGGCCACGACGAGGGCGACACCGACTACGCCCAGAAGGTCCATGGCCTCGTCCGGCGGGCGGTCAACGCCCGCCTAACGTGTCCCGCCGACGTCGAGTCGGCCGAGCGGTCGCTCGTCGTCGTCTCCGGCCCACCCGAGGAGCTCTCCCGCAAGGGGCTCCAGCACGCCCGCCAGTGGATCGAGTCACGGACTGACAGCGTGGAAGTACTGGCCGGCGACGACCCACGGGAGGACGCCGACCAGCTCTCGGTGGCCGTCCTCCTCTCGAACGTGACGGACGTCCCCCGCGTCGACGGCCTCCAGAAGCGGGCCGTCGACGCACAGGAGCGGATCGAGGCCAAGGCGACCGTCCGCGACGACGAGGTCGCGGAACTGATTACGGACGAAAACGACCGACTGGACCCGCTGTGACCCTCGCCACGGGAGTCTCATACCGCCACAGCGTTCTTTTCGGCCGACGGTCAACGGGCGGGTGTGGCTCCCCCACTTTACGTCGTCGACGTGTTCGCCCGCGAGCCCTACACCGGGAACCGGGTAGCCGTC
>PXQZ01000109.1:7819-18363 GCA_003021755.1 Halobacteriales archaeon QH_8_67_36
GCCGAGAGGTCGATGTCCAGGGCCTCGACGGCGGCTTCCAGATGCTCGATGCTGGAGGTGCCGACGATGGGCGCGGTGACGTTGTCGTTCCCGAACTGCCACGCCAGCGCGATCTGTGCCATCGTCACGCCGTGGTCGGCGGCCAGTTCCTGGACGCGTTCGTTTATCTCCTGGCTGCCCGGCCCCTCCGCGTAGGGTACCTCGGCGCTCTCCGTCTCGTGGGCGCCACGCGTCGTCGACGTGAACTCCTCGTGGGGGCGCGTGAGATAGCCGGCACCGAGCGGGCTCCACGGAATCGTGCCGACGTTTTCGCGGTCACAGAGCGGGTACATCTCCCGTTCCTCCTCGCGGTAGGCCAGGTGGTAGAGGTCTTGCATCGTCTCGAAACGTGCGAGCCCCTCGCGGTCGCTGACCGAGAGCGCCCGCTGGAGCTGGTGGGCCCACATCGAGGACGCGCCGATGTGGCGGACCTGCCCCCGCCGGACGGCGTCGTCGAGCGCCCGGAGCGTCGTCTCGATTGGCGTCTCGTAATCCCAGCGGTGTATCTGATAGAGGTCGACGGTGTCCATCCCGAGCCTGTCGAGCGAGTTGGCTAGCTCCTGCTCGATGGTCTTCCGCGAGAGCCCGGTAGCGTTGCGGTGGTCGCTCGCGCCCGGGAACCGTACTTTCGTGGCGACGACCTGCTCGTCGCGGTCGTAGTCGGCCAGCACGTCGCCCAGAATCGACTCGCTCTCGCCCGCCGAGTAGACGTTCGCCGTGTCGAAGAAGTTCACCCCGAGGTCGATGGCCCGCTCGATGAGTTCGCGGCTCTCGGCCTCGTCGAGCATCCACTCGCGGCCGGTCCCGAAGCTCATACAGCCCAGACAGATCTTGCTGACTTCGATACCGGTCGAGCCAAGCGTCGTGTACTCCATGGAGTACTGCATTCGTTGTAAGCTCTTAGGAGTTCGCACCGGCACAGGTTTTTTACGACCGCCCACAACGGACAGCTTATGCACCTCGCACACGTCGCTATCTATGTCTCGGACCTCGACCGTGCGCTGGCGTTCTACGGCGAACTCGGTTTCGAGGAGACGAACCGCTTCACACTGTCCGGTGTCGAGAACGTCTACGTGTCGAAAGACGGCGGCGACGGTGACCTCCAGTTGCGTTACGACCGCAACCGTACGACGCCTATCGCGCCGTCCCGGGCCGACACCGACCACGTCGCCTTCACCGTCGAGGACGTCGAGGACACCTTCGAGACGGCCATCGAGGCCGGCGGCGCGCCGGTGCTGGAACCCACCGAAATCGAACCGGCCGGCGCCTACGCCGCCTTCGTGGAGGACCCCGAGGGGTACACCTTGGAGTTCTACCGCGGCCTATAGCGCCCGAGGCGTTACGCCGCCGGCGACCGTGCCAGTGCCGTGATCACGGCCGGCGAGCGATACGTAGGGCCGTTTCGCGACTGCTGGCTCGTTCGTCGCTGGCGCTCCTCGCTCGGAGTCACGGAAGACGCCAGGACTGGGATTTGAACCCAGAATCCCGAAAGGGAACACGCTTTCCAGGCGTGCGCCTTACCGTTCGGCCATCCTGGCTCACCGAAACCTCCGAGGGCGGTCGATTAAGGACTTTCGTTTCCAGGCAGACGGTCCCGAGTCACATAGGTGAGTGCCGTGGCAGCGACGAGCACGACCAGCGCGACACCGAACTTCGCGGCGAGGGTGACCCGCACGTCGGCCAGTAGTTCGTACCCCTGCAGGAGGACGAGGAAGGCCAGCCCGCCGACCACGCCCCACAGCAAGCTCGTCCTGATTCGGGGCTCCATCAACGGACGGCGACCCCGTTCGATAGCGCGTCGACGCCGACGGCCGAGCGAACCGCCGCGTCGATGTGGATGATGTCTTTCATACCAGGGAGCGGGCGAGCGAGACGTATAAATCCTCAGTCACGGCCGGTCGTGGGGCGGCCGCGCTCCTGTGGCGTGACGACAGCGAGAACGGGTCATAGTCCCTAGAGTGACCCGGGAACCCGCGACTCGCAGCTCGCCGTCGGCCTCACGGAGCTCTATCCGGCCGTCGGCGACCCGCCCGAGCGGGATGTCCGCCGGGAACCCGTAGCCGGTGTCGGGACCGTGGCTCATCGCGGCTGCCCTTCGTCGTCCCTATCGTCGAGCTGGTCGTGTAGCTCGATGAGGTCCGTCGCGAGCGCGGCGAGGTCGCTCAGATACGCCTCGTCGGCCGGCGAGAACGCCCGCGGGCGGTCGTCGTAGATACAGAGCGGACCGATGACCAGTCCGGCCTCGGTAACGAGGTTCGCCCCCATGTACGCGCGGATGCCGAGGTCGAGAAGCTCCTCGCTCCGTGACTCGAAGCGCGGGTCTTCGGTGACGTCCTCGACCGTCATCACCTCGTCTTCGAGGATGGTGAACGTGCATATCGAGTCCTGCCGGTCCATGGACTCCCACTCCTGTGTCCCGCCGTAACACGCCAGAAAGTCCTGGCTGTGTTCGTTGATGATGTTTATCGAGGCGATGTCGACATCAAAGTGTTCGGCCGCAAGGTCCGTCACCCGATTCAGCGACGCCGAGAGCCCCGGCGCGTCGAGGTCGTAGGACTGCAGCGCGGCCAGGCGCTCGGTCTCGTTCTGCGGGAGCGGGTACGACGCTTGCGCCCGCGATTCCACGGTCGTCCGGACCAGTCGGGTGAGCCGGTCCGCACCGAACACCGACCCCTTGCCGACGTACTCCGTGAGGGCACCCCGAAGCTCCGAGGTGTCGATCGTATCCGGGTCGGTGTCCGTGTAGAGCACGACTCCCGCGTCCGGGCAGACGTCCGCGGCACGTCTGACGAGATCGAACCCCGTCCCGTCCGAGAGTTCGTACTCGGTGACGACGGCGGACGTGTCGGCGGTCAGCACCTCTTCGGCACCGGCCAGCGACGGCGCCGTCTCGACGACCGGGTCGAGATCGGCGAGGTCACCCCGGATACGCTCCGCCGTCTCCGCCCGGTCCGTGTCGTCCGGGTCGACACAGAGGATGCGATATGTACTCATCAGCAGTACCGAGTGAAACACGGGATATGTACGTACCGTCCCGGCTATCAACTGCGAAAACTGGCCTACCGCTCCGGGGCGGACACGGTTTCGGCGAGCCGGAGACACCCTCGCAGTGCTGTGGAACCGACCCGATCGGTCCCCGAACGGCACCACCGACCGGTCCATCAGATCGGCACGTCGACCGGATGGCCGTGCTCGCGCAGCGCGGCCAGCAGGTCGTCGGCGTGGTCCGGCCTCGCGTTTCGAGGGCCGGTTCCACCTCGGCGCCGGCCGTCGCGGGGACGGTGTGTGAGTACCCCAGCGGCGTCTGTCGGGTCGTCTCGGCGATCCGGTCACGCGCTACCTGCACGTCGTCCAGAGAGAGCATGGCACCGGCACTGACCGTGGCGTGTTACACTGTCGAGACCGGGAAAAACGGATGGGGAGAGCGTGTGACTGCAGTCATAACGAACGGGCGAGAGTACTTAAACCCAGTCGAATCGGAGTGAAAGTGTAACCGCACGACGAGGAGATAGCAACCACAAATATCACTGCGGTGTCAGAAGCGGGTGCGCATATAAACGGCCGGTAGCGCGGTCGGCTGGCAGAACTGTTTTAGTGGGCCTCGGCGACGTGTATGGTAGATGGACACGTGGCAGCGGCGGACACTGATGTATCTCGTCGGACTGGTCGGCATAATCCTCGGGTACGCGCTGGCCTACGACTACGGGATGACGGCGTTCGAGGACGACCCCCGGGAGTTCCTCCACTCGCTGCAAATCGTCGTCGAGACGTTCACGACGACCGGCTTCGGTTCGGACGCCCCCTGGGAGAGCACGGGGATGCGACTGCTGGTCATCGTGATGGACGTCACCGGCGTCGCCCTCATCTTTCTGGCCCTGCCAGTGCTCCTCTTCCCGCTGTTCGAGGAGGCGATGGCAACGACAACGCCGACTGCCCTCGAAGACGAAGTGGATGATCACGTCGTCATCTGTCAGTTCACCCCTCGCGGCGAGACGCTCGTCACCGAACTCGAATCGTGGGACGTCGACTACGTCATCGTCGAACCGGACGGCGACCGGGCCAACGACCTCTACGAGGAGGGGTACCATGTCATCCACGCCGACCCCCAGTCCGTCGAGGGACTGGAAGGGGCCCGACTCACCGGCGCCCGCGCGCTCGTCGCCGACGCCTCCGACCAGGTCAACACCAGTATCGTCCTCACCGCCCGGGAGGTCGACGAGGACGTCCGGACGGTGAGCGTCGTCAAGGAGCCCGACCGCGCGAAGTACCACGACCTGGCCGGCGCCGACACCGTCCTCTCGCCGCGCCGACTCCTTGGCGAGCGACTCGCGAGCAAAGTGACGACTGGCGTCTCGACGACGCTCGGCGACTCCATCGAGGTCGGCGAGGACTTCGACATCGCCGAACTGCCGATCCACCGCGGGAGCGACCTCGTCGGCAAAACGCTGGCCGAGAGCGACATCCGCGAGGAGACCGGCGTCAACATCATCGGCGCGTGGTTCCGCGGCCAGTTCGTCAGCCCACCCTCGCCCGGGGCCGAACTCGACGGCTCGACGGTGCTGCTGGCCTCCGGGACTGGCCGACAGCTCGAACGGCTGAAATCGCGGACCCTCTCCAGCGTCCGTGGCTTTCGACGCGGCGAGACAGTCATCGTCGGCTACGGCGAGGTGGGCCGGACCATCGCCGACGACCTGACCGACGCGAACGTCCCCTACACGGTACTCGACCAGGTCGAGAAGGACAACGTCGACGTCGTGGGCGACGCCACCGAACCCGACGACCTGCGGGCCGCCGGCGTCGAGAGCGCCCGCACGGTCATCCTCGCGCTCTCGGAAGACACCGACACGGAGTTCGCCACGCTCGTGGTTCGCGACCTGAACCCCGAGGTCGAGGTCATCGCCCGGGCCGAGGAGACCGAGAACGTCACCAAGATGTACCGGGCCGGCGTCGACTACGTCCTCTCGCTGGCGACCGTCAGCGGCCGGATGCTCGCCTCCACCATCCTGGAAGACGAGAACGTCCTCAGCATGGACCAGCAGGTCGAAATCATCCGGACCGACGCCGGCCAGCTCGCGGGGACGGCGCTGGGCGAGGCCAACGTCCGCTCGCGGACCGGCTGTACCGTCCTCGCCGTCGAGCGCGACGGGACGGTGCTGACGGACCTCGGCCCCGGCGTGCGCATCCAGCATGGCGACAGCGTCGTCATCGCCGGGACGGATGCCGGGGTGACGCGGTTCAAGCGGCTGTTCTGAGACCACTTTTTACTGCGTCGGATTTGAGTCGCGCCTTCGGCGCGCTCGAACCACTCCTTGCAAAAACTTGGGGAAAAACACAGGCCGTTCACTCCGTTCACGGCCTGGGAAACGCCTCGCTTCGCTCGGCGTATGCTCATAGCCACAGCCTGCCCTTCCCCGTCTTCGTGAGCGCAGCGAACAAATGGCACGACAGAGTCGTCCGAAAATCGAAGACTTTCGGGATTACGAGAGAGCTTGCTCTCTCGGACGACTTGCTCTGTCGGCGTCTTCGCGGCACAGCGGCCGCTCACGGCCGGACGAAAGCGTCGCAACGTAGAAACAGGGGGAGCCGCGTTACCGCTCATCGAGCGACACGAACGTCGTCTCGACGGGGTCCGGCCCGACGTATCGGGCGCGGGGTCGGATGAGGCGGTTGTCATCGATGTACTCGACGATGTGGGCGACCCAGCCACCGACGCGGGACATCGCGAAGATGGGGGTGTAGATGTCGAGGGGGATGCCCATCTGGTAGTACGTCGAGGCGGAGTAGAAGTCGACGTTGGGGGCCAGCCCCTGCTCCTCCATGAGGTAGTCCTCGATGGTCGTGGACATCTCGTACCACTTCAGCGAGCCGGCGGCCTCGCCCAGCTCCTTCGAGCGCTCGCCCAGAATCTTCGCGCGGGGGTCCTTGACGTTGTAGACGCGGTGGCCAAAGCCCGACACCCGGCGGCCCTCGTCGAGGGCAGTTTTGACCCAGTCGAGGGGACTCATCTCGGCGTCGTCGACCTCCTTGAGCATCTCCATGACGTCCTGGTTGGCGCCGCCGTGAAGCGGGCCCTTGAGGGTGCCGATGGCTGCGGTGACGGCGCTGTGGAGGTCCGACAGGGTGGAGGCGGTGACCATGGCCGAGAACGTCGAGGCGTTGATGCCGTGGTCGGCGTGGAGGACGAGGGCCTGGTCGAAGACGTCGGCCAGCACGTCGTCGGGCACCTCGTCGTTGAGCATGTAGAGGAAGTTTTCGGCGTGGCCGAGGTCCTCGCGGGGGGCGACGGGGTCGTCGCCGTTGCGGATGCGGGTAAAGGCGGCGATGATGGTGGGAACCTTCGCAGTGATGCGTCGGCCGCGTGCGAGGTTCACGCCCTCGTCGGTCGGGTCGGTGTCCTCGGGCGTGGGGTCGAAGCCGGAGAGCATCGACACCGCGGTCCGGAGCGCGGCCATCGGATTCTCCTCGGCCTCGGCCATCTCGCGGACCGTCGCGAGCACGGCCTCGTCGACCTCCCGCTCGGCCGCCATCTCGGCGGCGAACGCGTCGAGTTCGTCGCCGTCGGGCAGACGGCCGTGCCAGAGGAGATACAGGACCTCCTCGTAGCTGGCGCCGTTCGCGAGGTCCTCGATGGTGTACCCCCGGTAAACGAGTTCGCCCGCGTCACCGTCGATCACGCTGAGACCGGATTCGGTGACGAGGACTCCCTCCAGCCCCTTATTGAGGTCGTCGGACATACCCGAACCGTATCCGACCGGCCGGCAAAAGCATTTTCTTTCCAGGCGTCTCCGTGGCGTGGTCATCGGCCCGGAACTGGACGTTCAGTCATCTCTTTTCGCTCCGGGTATTCGTTCTCTCACTCATACCGACAGGAATAGCTGATCTGTCGTCGTCCCGGGGGAACGGCTGTCGTGGGGAGAGACACCACAGAGCGAACGCTTTTCAACGGCGGTGTCAAATCGGGGGGTATGGAGTCTACGGGCACTGTCGAGTACGAGCCGATGAGCGTCAAAGCGGTGCTCTCGGAGATGAAAGACACCGCCGAGTTGCTCATCGACCTCTCGTACTCGGCCGTGCTGCTGGGCAGCGACGACGTGGCCAGCGAGGTGCTGGAACTGGAAGCGAAGATGGACGTGCTCCAGCTTCGCGCACGGATGAGCCTGCTGATGGCCTGCCGGTCGCCCGACGACGCCGAGTCGCTGGCGCCGGTCCTGGGGATGGTCGGCGCCGCGGAGAAGATAAGCGACGCCGCCGGCGACATCGCCAAGGTCGTACTGGAGGACATCGGGCTACCCGACACGATGCGGGCGGCCCTGCCCGAGGCCGTCGAAACGCTCGTGCGAACGACCGTCGCCGCCGACTCGCCGCTCGCCGGCCGGAGCCTGGGCGCGCTGAACCTCGAAACCGAGACCGGCGTCCGCGCGCTGGCCATCCGCCGACAGGGGAGCTGGCTGCTGAACCCGACCCGGGAGACGAAGCTACAGGCCGACGACGTGGTCCTGCTGCGCGGCCCCGAGGACGGCGTCAGCGACGTGTATCAGGACGCCACCGGCGAGTCCTACGAACCGCCGGCACCGCCGGAGGGCGACACACAGGACCTCGAACGGGCCGTCGACTCCATCGTCCTGATGAAGGACATGGGGGAACTCGCGGTGGACCTCGCCTACGGCGCCGTCCTCTTCGACAGCGAGGTCGTCGCCGAGGAGGTCGTCGAACTGGAGGCCGAAGTGGACGCCCTCCAGTCGCGCTTCGAGGCCTGGACGCTCCGGGCGGCCGCCAACGTGGACGATCCCGTCTCCCTGCGCGGACTGGTCCATCTGGCCCGCTCGACGGAGGTCATCTCCGACGCCGCCCTCGAGATAAGCGAGGGGGTGTTGCGGGGGCTTTCGACGCATCCGGTCGTCGCCGAAGCAATGCGCGAATCCGACGAGATAATCGTCCGCGCGATGGTGGCCGACGACGGCGACCTGGCGGGCCGGAGCATCGGCGACGTCGCCGTCAAGACCGAAACGGGGATGCGCATCATCGCCATCCGACGGGCCGGCGGCGAGAGCGACCGTACCGGCCGGGAAGGCGGCGAGTGGGTCATCTCCCCCGGTCCCGAAACGCCCCTCAAGACCGGTGACGTGCTGCTCGCGAAAGGGACCCGTACCAGCGCCGACCGCCTGGAAGCGCTCACGGGGACGAGCGAGCGAGTTTAACCGCCGAGACGGCCGTAAAGAGGGCCGTCAGCAGGCCGCCCAGCGAGACGAGCATGACGAACGCGAGTGCGCCGTAGAGGTAGGTCGGGCGGGCCGTCCCGGGGACGACGAACAGCGCGACCAGCCCTACGGTCACGAGGGCGGCGAGGCTGAAGCCGTACTTCGCGTTCCGCGGGACGTTCAGCGCGGTGACCATCATCGCGGCACCGCTTTCGGGCTCGGACTCTGACACACCCGCCGGTAAGCGCGGGTGGGAAAAGACCCCATCGGTGTCGTGGCAGGGCCACGGGCCGTTTTTCCACCGTAAATCCGAACCAGTAAAGTCGGACAGTCCAAATGGACGCGTAATGGTAACTCTCGGTACGGCGAGTGCCGCTCCCGGTGAGATAGACACCGGGCGTCTGGAGGTCGGCGAGAGCCGCGACGGCAGCCCCGTCGGCCTGCCCGTTGCGGTCATCAACGGGTCACGGGGCGGCAAAACGCTCTACGTACAGGCCGCGAGCGACGGCGACGAGCTAAACGGCGTCGGCGTCGTCCAGCGTGTCGTCCCACAGCTCGACCCGACCGAACTGTCGGGAACGCTTCTCATCTGTGGCATCGTCAACTACCACGCCTTCCAGGTCGCCGAACACCGCAACCCCATCGACGACACGAAGATGAACCGGGCCTACCCCGGCGACGCCTCGGGCACCTCCAGCGAACGCATCGCCGCGGCCACACACGACGCCGCCGTCGGTGCCGATCTCGTCGTTGATCTCCACCAGGGGTCGACCTCGCGGATGATAGAGGAGGTCCGTGTCCGGTGTGGCTCCCGGCATCGGCTCCACGACGAGTGTCTCGAACTCGCGAAGGTGTTCGACTGCGGCTACATCCTGGACCAGAAGGGACCCGACGGCCAACTGGCCCGCGCCGCGCCGGACGAGGGCGTTCCGACCATCGACCCCGAACTCGGCGGCTGTGTCGGCTGGGACGAGGAGTCCATCCGGGCTGGCGTCGACGGCGTGTTCAACGTCCTGCGCTACTACGACTTCCTCACCGGCAAGTACACCCCCTCGCCACAGGCCCGCGCCACCGGGTTCGAGCAGTATGGCTCGCCAGTCGGCGGGCTCGTGGACCTCCACCCGAACCTTGGGGACCGCGTGAGCCGCGGGGACACGCTGTTCGAGGTGACCGACGTCTTCGGCGGGACGAAAGCCGAGATAACCGCCGGCTCGGCCGGTATCTTCTGGCGCTCCCGGCGGCTCCCACAGGTTGCCACCGGCGAGTACGTCTGCTCCGTCGGGACGAACGTCGACACGCTCTAACGCCACAACACCAACGACACGGGCGTGTCGGAATCGACCGAAACCCACTGTGAGTCGACCTCGGCCGGGTCGACGTCTGCGGCGTAGCAGATGTACCGCTCCGTCCCGTCCGAGCGGCTTCTGACGACCGCCGGCAGGACGCCCTCTTCGGGGTCCGGCGACGGCGTCCCGCCGGACGCCGACCGGTGTTCGGTGTCCATACACGGGCTCTGGCGCAGAAACAGTATTGTTACCGGTCGGTTACGTGGCCGAAGGCGTCACCGAACGTCGTCGAGGTCCACGAGCAGTCGCTCGGGGACCGCCAGCCAATGTGTCGCCATCTTTACGTCCGGCCCGTCTTCGGGGTACAGCAGAGCGCGCTGCCCGCCGTCGGCGGTGGGTTCCAGTTCGCTGGTGAGCACTGCCTCGCTGAACTCGTTCCGTGGAAGCGGTGGTCGCATCTCGACGTCCGATGGCGACGAGTCACTGCTCATGGGCTCCCCACCGTAGCAGAGCGTATTGTTATAACACCCATAATTAGAACTCTTAGGGAGTTTGACTGGCCTACCGTACGGTCGGTCCGAGTTACTTCACCCGGGTATTTACTCCCTCTGACACTACCGCTCCGGATGCGTCGCTCCGTCGAACCCACCCCGGACCAGCGGTTTGGCAATATGTCGGCGGGCCACCGGGGGGACCTCGTACCAGCCCGGTTCGAGATCGCGGTCGAGCGGCCGGTCGACCTTCCCGTCGGCGCTGGTCGAGCAGTCCCGACAGCGGTAGCCCTGGTCGCGCCCGGCCGAGGACATCCTCGTCCCGCAGCCCGGACACGTCGGCGTTACCGGCTCGGTCCGCACCAGTTCCCGGACTGCGAACTTCTCCAGTTTGAGCGTCCCGTCGGACACCTCCCCGCAGACGGTGACCACGTCGCCGACCCGCAATGCCCGTACTCGGTCGCGGAACCGCTTGGTCGGCTCGAACGCGGCACACTGGAGCCACGCGTCGTCGGGCTGTAGGCTGGCCG
>PXQZ01000110.1:0-2626 GCA_003021755.1 Halobacteriales archaeon QH_8_67_36
GTTGATGGTCGTCGACTTCCCCGCGCCGTTGGGCCCGAGGAAGCCAAACACCTCCCCCTCCTCGATGGTGAGGTCGAGGTCGTCGACGGCGACCACGTCACCGAATCGTTTCGTCAACCCGTCCGTTCGGATAGCTACCATCTTGCAACTGAGCCGTTACCACACTGCGGTGTAAAGCTTCCCGAAGCTTCGACCGGATTTTGACCGACGGCTCGGGGACGGCGTTGCACGATCAGGCCTGTATTGGGGGCCAACACATGTCACATGCCCGAAAACCGAGGCGACGGAGCCTCCGCTGTAGTTCGCTCGTAACCCGGTTTTGCAACGCGATGTCGCCATATGGGCCTCGGGGCGAACCGAACGTAAGCGAAAAAAGCGGGGCCTCATGATTCGTGGGACCGGAGGTTCCACACTCATCACGAAAGGTGCGTCGTGCCTTTCGAACGACTCCGTTCGGTCCCGTGAACCGGCGGCTTCGCCGCCGGACAGGTATTGCCCTTCGGAGTCTCGCGGGTCGTCGCGCTCCCCGTTCGACCGTGACGAAGAACTACCGTTCCTCGCTATATTCTCGCGGCTTCGCCGCTCGAACTGCCTGAAGAGCGCTCTTAGCGCTCTTCACTATCCAGCACGCGAATCTGGTCACCACGCACGGTGACGGGAATCGGAACCGTCGCCTCGTACAGTTCGACGGTGACCTGGTCCTTGCCCTCGTCGATGCGTTGGACCTGTGCCTTCTCGCCTTTGAACGGGCCGGCGATGAGTTCGACGATGTCGCCCTCGGCGATCCCCTCCACGTCGGGTTTCGGCGAGAGGAAGTGTTCGACCTCTGCCATCGAGGATTCGCCCTGGACGACGCCGTTGGCGTGGGGGATCTCGTCGAGGATGCGGTCGAAGACGTTGTGATCGTCGGCCTCGACCATGACGTAGCTCGTCAGCGAGTCCGGCGCCAGCGCCGCGTGGATACCGGGCTCTTCACGGTTGATTATCATGTCCGCGACGGTCCGTTCCTGACTCGCCGTGGTTTTGACTGCGTAGATACCCATCCGCTTACACCGGCTTGCTGCCCGGGACGAACGCCATCAGGGCGAAGATGATGAAACCGATGAGCCCCACGAGGACGATACCGGCACCGGCAATCTTTGCAATCTGTGAGAACTCCTCCCAGTCCGGCGTACTCGCCAGTTTGAGCACGCGAACGTAGGAGGTGAGGTCGTACGGAACGTTCATATCGGAGCTTACCGCCCGGTGGCTCTTCTATATTGTGGTCGGCAGTCGCTTGCGACCCCGGTCCGTCCACGGGCCGCGCTCCGGGTCAGTTGACCGGCTGCTTCGTTCATCCGGGTCACAACGCCCCGTTGCTGTGTACTCGACCGTCGAGGCCTGCAACTGTGCGACCGCCGTCCCGAGGCCGTCCTGGCGAAACTCAGTGCCGTCGTCGGCCGCCGCTCTCAGTCCACGTAGTCGATGTCTTCGCTGGCCTGCTGGGCGGCCCGCTCCTGCTTGGCCTCGCTCTGGCCGTCGGGCGTCGGGGTCGATGCGGTCGTAAATCTCCTCGACGACGCCCTCGGCCTCCTCGATACTCATGTCGGGGCCGCCGACGACGTTGACGAGGGCGCTGTTGGCGCCGTCGAACTCCACGTCCAGCAGCGGCGAGCGCAGCGCCGAGCGGATGGAGTCCTGTGCCTTGTTCTCGCTGTCGGACTCGCCCAGCCCTATCATCGCGACGCCGCCGTTTTCCATGATGGTGCGAACGTCGGCGAAGTCCACGTTGACCAGTCCGGGCTTGGTGATGAGTTCGGTCATTCCCTTGACCGACCGCATCAGAACGCGGTCACAGATCTTGAACGCGTCCTGCAGGGGCATGCTGGGCGCGTAATCGAGCAGCCGGTCGTTCGGGACGACGATGACGGTGTCGGAGACGGAGCGCAGGCGTTCGAGCCCCGCGTCCGCGTTAGCCCGCCGTCGCTCGCCCTCGGCGGTGAAGGGGATCGTGACGATGGAGATCGTCAGCGCGCCTTCCTCCTGTGCGGCCTGTGCGACGACCGGGGCCGACCCCGTCCCCGTGCCGCCGCCCAGCCCTGCGGTGACGAACACCATGTCCGACCCCGAGATGGACTGCTGGATGTCCTCGATATCTTCCTGTGCGGCTTCCTCGCCGATCTTGGGGACCGAGCCGGCACCGCGACCGCCGGTGCGCTTGCGGCCCATCAGAATCTTCATGTCGGCCTCGACCTCGTCGGCGAGGTGCTGGGCGTCCGTGTTGGCCGCGACCAGTTTCGCGCCGTGGATGCCTTCGTCCATCATCCGGGTGACCGTGTTGCCGCCGGCGCCGCCACAGCCGACCACCGTAATCTTCGTTTCGAGGTCCTTGACGACGCTCGCGAGTTCGTCGTCCGTTATCCTCCCGGAGGTCGAGACGTCCTCCCGGTCGGGGGTCGGTTCGTGTTGGCTGTTGGCCTCCGGGTCAGCGCCGTCCTCGCGCTCCCCCTCGGCCTCGTCGATTGCGTCGTCGATGATCGAGTCCATATTTAAATGTCCGTTGCAGACGAACATTCATTAGTTTTCCCCCTGTGTCAGACGGATGACTGACGGGCCTTCGGCCGGTTCGCTGCCGGCTTGTTACAGC
>PXQZ01000110.1:2791-6922 GCA_003021755.1 Halobacteriales archaeon QH_8_67_36
GATGGTGCCCTGCTGTTCGGTCCCGAAGGCGAGCGCGTTCGACTCGAACCAGTCGCGAACGGTTTCGGGGTCGATACCGGTCGCCTCGGCGAGCAGTTCCTCGGGTACGTCGACGACGCGCCACGACTCCTCGGGGTCGGTCGCTGTTTCGCCAAAGCGGAGGCCGTCCTCGACCGGTCCGACCGCCGCCTCCGCCGCATCGACGAACCCCAGCGGGACGCCGGTGGTCTCCCGGACGAACCGCTCGTCGACGACGCGGTAGCCGAGCGACTCAACATGTTCGACGAGGTCGGGGTGGTCACCGGTGACGAGCGCGTACTCGGCCCCGCTCTCGGCGAACGCGCGTTCGACGACGGCGTCGTGCTGGCGGTCGTCGTCGGCAAAACCGTCGAGCGCGTCCAGACACCAGCCGGCGCCGATGTGGCCGACCGCCCAGTCCGTCTCGCGGGCGACCCGCTCGAACCGCGGGACGTAGTGGCCGCCGCCGAAGCCGACGAGCTGTCGGCGGGTACCGGCCTCGCTCGGGGCATCGGGCGGCACACCGCGGAGGCCGAGAATCGCTTCGGCGACCGCCCGCGCCGCCGCGTCGTCACGCCACTGTGGCTCGGCGCTGCCGACCTCGACGAACATCGACGGGGCGCCCACCTCGGTCGGCCCGTGGTGGGTACACTCCATGCCCACGTCGTACCCCTCGGGGGCGTGGGCGGCGAGCGCGTGGACGACGGCCCGGTGGGCGTTCGGGGCCGCCCGTGCGAACCGACCGCTCTCCCCGCCGTATTCGGCATCGCCGAAGTTTCCGGTGTGGTGGGCGGTCAGTAGCTCGTCGGTCTCGCCGGCGTGTTTGGAGGCAAACACCAGCAGTTCGGGCCTCTCGAACGCCGCCGCTGCCCGTTCGAGTTCCAGATGCCGGCCCTCGAACGCCCGCAGTTCGGCGCCGTCGGTCCGGTAGACGGTCCCGCCGCCGTCGGCGTCGGAGCGGCACTCGTCGACCGATTCGGTCCACTCCGCGATGTCGCGGAGTTGCTCGCCGATGCGGACGCTGGCCTCGTCGGCCCGTGAGACGACGATAGCGAGCATCAGCTCGCCCGGTCGGCGTGGACCGGCTCCCGTCCCAGTGCCGTCCGGAAGGCGTCACTGGCCAGACCGAACAGCCGGGCGAGCGACCGCCGCCGGACGGCAAACAGCGCCGTCCCGAGGGCGAGATACAGCACCGTGTAGCCGACGAGGAGTTCGTAGCTGGAAAACGGCAGCGCGACCAGGCCACGGATGAGTGCGAACTCGACGACCACCTGCGAGATGAACAGCCCGAAGAGCACGACGGCCTCGCGGATGGTAATCTCGAAGTTGACCAGGATGGCGAGCGCGAAGTAAGACTGTGCGGCGGTGATCCAGATTTCGGCGGCCTGCTTCGAGTCGAAAGGGAGCGTCCCCAGCCCGCCCAGCGCGATGGAGTAGACGACGGCGATGGTCCCGATGAGCAGCGTCCACTGGTTCAGCTTCGAGGAGATGAGCGCGTTGAACCCGGCCGTCGAGCGGGCCTTGTTCACGAGCACCGCGACGACGATGAGTTCCGGCGCCTCACTGGCCAGCGGCGCGACCCACTGAATCATGAAGAACTCCGGGATACCGTTCCGGAGTCCGATTTCCTCCAGCCCGTGGGCGAACGGCTCGACGGCGGTGAAGATCAACAGCCCGGAGTAGGCAAACAGCGCGAGGACGACGAGGGGACGCCACGGCATCGACCACTTCTGGAAGTACTTGGGGACGCCGACGGTGTGGTCGGAGGTTTCCACGTCGGACTTTAGCACCAGCCCGATGTAGGTGACGTAGAGCCCCACGAGGAACAGCGTGTCGAGCAGACCGATACCGCCGCCAAGCGGCACGAGGAAGGCCCACCCGGTCGCCAGGAGGAGGAAGGCGATTTCGGTCGCGATGTCGCGGTCCAGCGTCACGGCGTCGGAGAGAACGCCCTCGCGGTCCTCGACCGCGGGGTCGTTCGTCGTAGCGGCCCGCCAGACGGTGAAGGCGGCGATGCCGGCCCAGCCGACGCCGATGAGGATGCGGTTCGCGCCGGTCATGTTCGCGATGGCCAGGTTCGCGTCATGACAGCCCTGGGTTAGCGTCGTCGCACCGGCCTCTATCTCGGCCGACGATAGCGGGGCGCAGGCCTCCGCCGTCGCCCCGCCGGCCCCGGCGTTCCAGGCGTACAGCGCGTCGACGGCGTATTCGGGCGCGACCGCCAGCACCGCGAGGACGGCGATGGCGAACGCTCTCGGTACGTCCTTCTCGGCAGTCTCGGCGCCCCACGCCAGGAGAAACGACGCGCCAAGGACCGCCAGGCCCGAAATTCCGACGGTCGCGACCACGTCCATATCTACCCCCAGCAGACTCACGACGACCCAACCCACGGTCAACAGGACCGCGGCCGCGACCTGTGCGAGCGGATGACTGAGGCGACTCACTATGAGACTACAGCAGCGGTCCGGTAGAAAAGGTTGCGAATCGAACGACCAGGATAGTCGCGTCTCTCACTGTCGTCCAGTACGGCTCAGAACAGCCAGAAAGCCCCGCTAGCCACGGCCGACCACTGCACCGCGAACAGCCAGAAAGCCCCGATTGGCTCCGGTCCCGCGACTGGCTGTGCACCTTGCTCGCTGCGCTCGTTTCGGTGCTTGCTTCGTCGGGGTTCCCGAAGCCAGCCACCGGGAGAGCGAAGCTCCCCCGAGCAGTCGGCGCACAGCGCCGACGACGCCCCTTTCAGTCCCACCCGGCGCTGTTTGACCAACCGGCTACGGGTGGGACTTTCCGGCTGTTCTGGACGCCAATGAACGTTCCGAAAACTCTCCGGACGGCAACGACTGGGAACGTGGCGTTCAAGTGGACCGGCCGCGCCCACGCGAGTATGCAGGTTTACGGACTCATCGGGAATCCGGTCGGACACTCGCTGTCGCCGCCGATGCACGAGGCGGGCTACGAGGCGCTGGGCATCGACGCGAAGTACGTCACCTTCGAGCCGCCGGCAGAGGAGGGGGCGGCGGCCCCGTCGAGACCGACCCGCTGGCCGAGCGCATCGGCGCGGTCAATACCATCGACTTCTCGGGCGAGGAGCCGCAGGGATACAACACCGATGCGGTCGGGGCGGTTCGCGCGCTCGCCCACCACGACGTGTCGCTGAACGGGACGGCCGTGGTCGTCGGCGCCGGCGGGGCCGGCCGCGCCGTCGCGTTCGGGCTGGCCGACGAGGGGATGAGCGTCGAGATAGCCAACCGTACGGTCTCGAAGGCCGAGGACTTGGCGGCCGAGGTCCCCGGCGCGAGCGGCCACGGACTAAACGTTCTCGACGAACTGCTCTCCGAGGCCGACGTGCTGGTCAACTGCACCAGCGTCGGGATGGACGAGGACGAGACACCGGTGCCCGCCGACACGCTCCACGGCGACCTCGCGGTGCTCGACGCGGTGTACTCACCCATCGAGACCCGGCTGCTCCGGGACGCGAGCGCGGCCGGCGCGACCACCGTCGACGGGGCGTGGATGTTGCTGTACCAGGGCGTCGAGGCGTTCGAGCGCTGGACCGGCGAGACGGCCCCGGTCGACGCGATGAACGAGGCGCTCCGGGCGGGTCTCTGAGGGCCCGTACCAGCAAAAGATTAGTGTAGGGGCACAGAACAGAAGCGTATGGGTTTGCTTCAGAAGCTGAAATCTGCGCTCGGGCTCGACGGGACCGGGTCGTCGGAGTCGGGTCGCTCCGGCGACGTGGACGTCACCATCGAGCGCGAGCCTTCTACAGAGGACGAGGACGCCGTCAAGGGAACCGAGACGAGTAGCGAGCCGTCAGCGGCCGAAACCGCGTTGGACAGCGACGCCGAAAGCGAGTCCCCGTCGGCCGAGGAGTTCGAGACCATCGCGGACGATGCGGCGGCCGAAACGGCCGAAGCCGAGGCCGAGACGGCTAACGTGGACGAGGCTGCCGACGCAGACTTGGAGGCCGAGACAGTTGAGACTGCCGACCCGGACGAGGCCGCCGACGCGGACTTAGACGCCGGGGCTGGCGACGCAGCAACGGAGAGCAACGCCGACGACACCGAGACTACTGAAGCGGTCGAGGGCAGCACCGATCCCGTCACGGAGCTC
>PXQZ01000111.1 GCA_003021755.1 Halobacteriales archaeon QH_8_67_36
AAGCCCCGGTCTGTTCGGCTTGGGGGCCTCGCTGTGCGCTTCCTTCGCTCACTCCGTTCGCTCATACTGGTGGCTGTACGTTCGTAACAATATTCGCCACCCCGGGGTGGCGAAATACTTCGGGTTGTTACAGCCACCAGTATCAGTCCAGTGCTTGCGTCGGCCGCCGTCGCCGAACGGACCGCCCCTTTCAGTCCCACCCCGCGCGACAGCCGATCGGGCGGGACTGAAAGGGGCCGGACGCTCGGCGTTCGAGACGACGTAAGCACCGCAGCGAAGTGAGGAGCGCAACGAGTCGCAGTAGCCGAGCGTCCGGGAGCTTTCTGGCTGTTCGCAGTAACGCAATACACTGCAGAACTGTTCCGGAGGACTGCTGACGGACCGGAGTCGGTACCAGCCGTGCCCACCTTATCGACAATGCCACCTACAAGACCACTACTCCACACGTTTCCCAGAACCGGGAGCTTCAATTGCGCCCACGCACAACACGCGGCCATGAGCCTCGAACTGGAACACTACTGTCCGAACTGCGAGGAGTACAGCGAGTTCTGGAAGGTCGCCAGCACGTCGATGCATCTCGGGCGGAAGGTCAAGTGGCACTGCGGCGAGTGTGACTACGGCTTCGTCCGCATCGACGGCGAGGTCGACACGGCACAGAGCGCCTGAGAGTTACACGGTACGCTACCGTCCTATATAGCCGTACTGAGAGGTCTTAGAAGCAGTTTTGATGGTCCCCTCGGTCGGCCTACGTGAGGATGAGCCCGGACCAGACGGGGGTGGCCGCGGACGTCACCGACCGAGCGTGGAACTGTCACTGACCGTGGTCCGCTACGCTAATACGGATTGTTGTAGTCTCTTATCGGTATCGCCAACCACCGAGTCGGCCGTTCACAGGTAAACAGCTACAACAATCCGTATGACGGGCCGGACCGCTGTACGACACACCCACCGGAGGCGACTGTTGATGCGCGGATGTCGACGTGGCTGAGCGCGAATGCGGGGCGTTCGTCGACCTCGCGGCGATGCAGTGACCGTAGGTTTTTATTTCACAAGGAGCAACCATGTGTAGATGAGCATCGACGTTCTCTTGATCGACGAAGACAGGGACGTGCTCGAAATCGTCCGGACGTTTCTGGAGCAGGAGGACGACCTCGAGGTGACCAGCGAGGCCGACCCGGAGGCGGCGCTGGAGATGGCCCTGACCGACGACTACGACGTGGTCGTCAGCGACTACAAGATGCCCCGACTCGACGGACTGGAGCTGTGCACGACACTCCGGGACCGGGAGCGGTCCCTCCCCTTTCTCCTCTTTAGCGCCCGTGAACCGGAGGACGTCCGGCCGGCGGCCGACGACGCCGGCGTGACCGACTTCGTCCAGAAGGGGACCGGTACCGAGCAGTACAGCAAGCTGGCCGAGAAAATACGCGCCGCGGTCTAAACGTCGGTTCGCGGGAGCGTCAGCGTGACCGACACCCCGTCAGTGCTGCTCTCGAAGCGCACGGTGCCGCCGTAGGACTCCGTCATCCAGATGACGAGCCACAGCCCCAGCCCGCTGCCGTGGCTCAACTGCGTGATGGGCTCGTTGCCGGTCAACACGTCGAGTTCGTCGTCCGGGATACCCGGCCCGTCGTCGGTGACGGTGACCGACACCGTCTCGGGGGTCGGGTCGACGGCGACGGCGATTGCCGGCGCCTTGCCGGCGTGTTCGAGGCTGTTCTCCAGTAGCTCGCCGACGACGCGGCTCAGGCGACCGTCAGCGGCCATGACCGACGCCTCCGGCACCGTGACGTCTATCGCCGTCTCGTAGCGCGTCGCATACTGTCTGGCGACCGACTCGACGGCCTCCGTGACGTCAAGCGGCGTCGTATCGCCCTCGTCTCGCCGGACGGACCGCTCTATCTCGCGGGCTCGGTCGCTGAGCGAGGCTATCTGTTCGGCCTTCCCGAGGAGCCGTTCGAGCAGTTCGCGGTGTCGCTCGTCGTCGGTCAGCTCGTGGAGTTCGTCGGCGAGCCCGATGACGACCGTCAGGTCGTTGCGGAGGTTGTGCCGGAGGACGCGGTTGAGGACTTCCAGCCGGCGCTGGCGCTGCTTCTGCTCGGTGATGTCGGTGTAGATGCCGAAGCTCCAGACGTCGTCGTCCCGTCGGTAGGGGACACCCCGAAAGAGGAAGTCACGGAAGCCGTCGTCGGTCCGCCGGCGGATTTCGGCCTGGACGACCTCGCCCTCGGCGCCCCGCTCGTCGAGGCGGTCGGCCTCGCGCTGTGCTTCGTCGTTCGGCGGGAGGATGAACTCGTTGAGGTCGCCGTCGAGGACGGTCCGCCGGTCCAGTCCGAACACCTCGGTGAAGGCGGGGTTGACGGAGCGGACGAGCGGCGCGTCGTCGGTGAACTCCATCTCGACGACGGCATCCGGGAGGTTGTTGAACAGGTAGGAGAAGCGGTCCCGCTCGTCGCGCAGTTCCTCACGGGTCTGCTGTAGCTCGGTCCGGTCGCGCACGACGCCGGCGGTGCCACGGAAGCCGGCCTCGTCGATGAGCGAAACCTCTATTTCGACCGGCCGCTCCTCGCCGTCGGCGGTAAACAGCGTCGTCTCCATGCGTATCGCTCCGTCCTCGCCGCTCATCCGGCGGTCCTGAATCCGCCTGTCGAAGGCGGTGACCGACGCCTCGTCGAGGACGGTCCGCGGGTGACGGCCGCGTAGCTCCGCGCGCTCGTAGCCCAGCCAGTCGGCCAGTGGCTCGGTGACGAGCTGGAACCGGCCGGCCTCGTCGAGGACGTACACCATGTCACGGACGTTCTCCACGACGGTCTCGTAGCGCAGGAGGTCCCGCTCGCGTTCGACGCGGTCCAGCGCGGCCGCGGCGTTCGAGGCGAGGATTTCCGCGACCGAGACGTCCGCGTCGGAGAAGCTCTCCTGGTCGTGGGTCGCGACGCTCAACACGCCGTGGCCATCGAGCGGGACGTACATCGCCGCCCTCGCGTCCCGGTCGTCGTAGTTGGTCACCTCGTCGAAGTCGTCGACGCGGACGGTCTCGCCGCGCTGGTAGGCCTCGCCCGGAAACGCCTCGTCGGCGTCGTACACCGGCCGCTCGGGGAGCTCGTCCGTGCCGGCGACCGGGTCCAGCGTCTCGCTCTCCTCGTCGTACAGCCGGACGAGGTTCAGCCCGAAGCCGAGTTCGGACTCGGCGGCCGCGACGACCGTCTCGGCGACGGCCTCGGCGGTGTGGGCCTGCATCAGCGACCGCGTCACCTCCAGCAGCCCCGAGAGCCGCTGGTCGCGCTCCTTCTGGGCGGTGATGTCGCGAATGATACCCGCCGTCCCCTCGAACCACTCGCCGTCGTCGTCCCACAGCAGCGTCATGTGGTCCTCCGCGGGGAACGAGGAGCCGTCGGCCCGCTGTATCGCCAGGTCGAACGTCTCCTCGTTGTCCGCCACGTCGAATATCATCGACCGGACGATGGACTCGGCGCGCTCGACGATGTCGTCGGGCTTTATCTTGCTGGTGTGGGCGCCCAGCAGCGCCGACTCGCTGTAACCGGTCAGCTCCGTCATGGCGTCGTTGACGAGCTGGAAGTGGCCCGTCTCGTCGAGCGCGTAGATGCCGTCGTCGACGGCTTCGATGACGTTCTCGTACTGTTCGAGGTCGGTTTTGCGCTGTCGGCGCTCCAGTTCGCGGCTGGTCCACTCGGCCAGCAACTGCGCGAACGTCCGCTCGCTCTCGGAGAAGGGTTCGGTCCGGGGCTCGTCGTCGGCGAAACAGAGCGTTCCGTACAGTTCGCCGTCGACGACGACCTTCCCGCCGAGATAGCAGGCGATGCCCGACATCTGGTAGGCCATGTCGTCCTCCCACCCCTCGGCGGCCGCGTCGCGGACGCCGAACGTCTCCCGGCCCTCCCGAACGATACGCCGGCAGTAGGTGTTCGCGAGGGCCGTCGAGACGTCGTCCTCGACGAGGTCGTGGTCCCCGGCGACGGAGACCACCTCGTAGTCGGTCCCCTCGATGCGGCTCAGGTAGCCAAGCGAGAGATCGAGCCGGTCGGCGCCGAGTTCGAGGACGCAGTCGAGTATCTCCTCGTCCGAGAGCGAGTCGTCGGTCGCGAGCTGAGTCAGTTCCTGGAGCGACGCGTTGTTCCGTTCCAGCTCCAGCTCACGGGCCTTCTGGTCAGTGATGTCGGTCGCGATGGCGACCAGCCGGGGCGCCTGTGCCTCGCGCTCCTCGACGACGCCGTTCGTGTATATCCAGCGGCTCCGTCCGTCCACAACCGCCCGGAACTCCGCCTCGAACTGCTCGTCGTGTTCTCGGGCCCGTTCGAGAGCGTCGTCGAGCGCGTCGACATCCCCGGGATGGACGTATTCGTGGAAGGACTCGACCGTCCCGTCGAAGGCCTCGACCGTCGTCCCGAACAGCCCGGCGGTGGCCTCGTCCCAGACGACCTCGCCGGCCCCGAGGTCTATCTCGTAGACGCCGGTGTCGGTGCCGTCGAGCGCGAGGTCGAGTCGGCGGTTGGTCTCTTCGAGTTCGCGCTCGCGTTCCTTCCGGTCGGAGATGTTCCGGAGGAGACCGGTGCAGTACCACTCCCCGTCGCGTTTCAGGTCGCCGAAGGAGGCCGAGACGGTCAGCTCCGTCCCGTCGGCCGCGACAAGCGGGAGTTCGAGGGCGTCCCGGTCGAGGCTGCGCTCGCCGGTCTCCAGATAGCGTTCGATCCCGTGTGCTCCACGCGGGTGGTCGGGAATCAGCCTCGTGAAGTCGCTCCCGACGAGTGTACCGGTGTCGTAGCCGGTCAGTTCGGCGAGGCCGTCGTTGGCGAAGACGATGCGGCTCTCGGCGTCGATGGTGACGATTGCGTCGGCGATGCTACCGGCGATAGTCTCGAAGGACTCCCCGAGCGACGGGGCGTTCGACGGCTCCGCGGCCGCTCCGTCGCGGTCGCTGAACTGCCGGAGTCGCGCGTCGAGGTCGACCTCGCTCCGCGGGACGTACTCCGTGACGCCCAGCTGTGTCGCCCGGGCGGCCACCGTGCCGTCCGGCTCGTCGGTACACAGCAGGACGGGAAGCCCGGGGTAACGCTCACGGACCGCTTCGAGGAGCGCCAGCCCGTCGACGCCGTCGTCGGGTCGGTGGACACAGACGACACAGTCGGGCCTAACCGTCTCCAGCGCGTCGAAGAGTTCCGGGCTCGACGAGACCGCTCGGAGCGAGCCTGTGGACAGCTCCCTGCCCGGAAACGGATCGGGACCGACGTAGACGACGGACTGCTCGGACATGCTCGTTGATCCGTCTGGGAATGGCGTCTACCCGTACATAAATGGGAGGGCGGGATTATCAGTCGTCGGAATCGAGCGCCTGCCAGGAGAGCCGCGGACTCCGGGCCGCCGAGACCTGGTCGATGCGGCCGGCGGCGGTCCGACGGGGAGCCGAGGCGAGGGTCCCATCGTCCTCGCTGTGGACGGCCTCGAAGGCGGCGGCCAGCTGGTCCAGCGACCGCCGGCTCTCGCCCTCCGTCGGCTCCGTCATCAGCGCCTCGTCGACGATTTCCGGCCACTTCGTCGTCGGCGGGTGGACGCCGTGGTCCAACATCCCCTTTGCCACGTCGGCGGCGTCCTGCTCGCCCGCGCTGGCGACGAACTCGTGGTGGAACGGCCCGAACGGCACCTCGTAGGGAACCTGCTCGGCGAGGTAGTTCGCGTTCAGGACGGCCTTCGCGCTGGCGTCGGCGAGCCCCGAATCGCCGAGACGGGCGATGTAGGCGAACGTCTTCACCAACACCGGCCAGTTGCCGTAGTAGCCGTGGACCTTCCCGATGGAGTGGTCGGGGCGGTAGTACTCGTAGCCGCCGTCGGTCCGTCGGACGTGTGGATCCGGCAGAAACGGTGCCAGTCCCTCGGTGACGCCGACGGGACCGGCGCCCGGGCCGCCGCCGCCGTGGGGCGTCGCGAACGTCTTGTGGACGTTGTAGTGCATCACGTCGAACCCCATGTCGCCCGGCCGGGCCCGTCCCAGGAGCGCGTTGAGGTTCGCACCGTCGTAGTAGAGCAGGCCGCCCGCATCGTGGACAATGTCCGCAATCCGCTCGATGTCGCGCTCGAACAGCCCCAGCGTGTTCGGGTTCGTCAGCATCAACGCGGCCGTCTCCTCGCCCACGGCCGCATCGAGCGCGTCGATGTCGACGCGCCCGTCCTCGCCGCTTGGCAGTTCCACGACGTCGTAGCCGGCCATCGCCGCCGTAGCGAAGTTCGTCCCATGGGCCGAGTCCGGGATGACGACCTCCGAGCGCTCGTCGTCGTTGTGCCGGTGGTGGGCCTTCGCTATCCGGATGCCGGTGAACTCCCCGGCGGCGCCGGCGGGGGGCTGGAGTGTCACCGCGTCCATTCCGCCGATGCGTCCCAGGTACTCCTGCAGGCGGTGCGAGAGGCCGAGCGTCCCCTGGACGGTGCGGTCGGGCCGGTCCGGATGGACGGCGGCCGCCGGCAGCGCCGCGACGTCCTCGGTGAACGACGGGTTGTACTTCATGGTACAGGAACCGAGGGGGAACGGGCCGCTCTCGACGCCGTAGTTCATCTGGGAGAGTCGGGTGTAGTGGCGGGCCAGTTCCGGCTCGGCGGGGGCCGGCAGTTCCAGCGAGTCACGTGTCAGCTCCTCGGGCAGCGGCGAATCCTCGATGTCGACGCGCTCGCTCGCCTTCTCCGAGAGCAGCGGTTCGTAGCGCTCGGCGTCCTCGTCGGTCCAGCTAGCCTGTGAATAGGTAGTCATTTTACCACCTCCGTGATCGCCCCGACGAGGCCGTCTTCGGCCTCGGCGGTCACCTCCGTGGCCGAAACCTGAATCAGGTGTTCGCCCACGGCGTGGACGGCGTACCCCGCCGCCGCGAGGTCTTCCACGACCGCGCGGGCGGGCCGGTCGGTGCGGGCGACGAACTCCCGGAAGTGGTGGCCGTCGTGGACCGGTGCCTGCACGCCGGTCACGTCGTCGAACCGGGCCGCGAGGTCACGCGGTCGCGTCACGCAGTCCTCGGCGAGGTCGACGAGTCCGTCCGGACCGAGCCACGCGGCGTGTATCGCCGTCCGTAGCGCCACCCACGACTGGTTCGTACAGATGTTCGAGGTGGCCCGCTCCTTGCGGATGTGCTGTTCGCGGGTCTGGAGCGTCAGCGTGTACGCCCGGCGCCCCTCGCTGTCCTCGCTCGCGCCGACCAGCCGGCCGGGGACCTGCCGCAGGTATGTCTCTCGCGTGACGAACATCCCGAGTCCGAAGCCGTAGGCGGTGCCCGTTCCCAGCGAGGCGGCGTCGCCCACCACCACGTCGGCACCCACGTCGGCGGGCCGCTCCAGCAGCGCCAGCGCGACGGGGTCCGAGCCCAGACAGAACAGCGCATCGTGGTCGTCGGCGAGGGCGCCGACGTCCGCAAGGCGCTCCTCGATGACGCCCCGGACTGTGGGCGTCTCGGCGTACACCATCGCCACGTCGCCGTCGATGGTCCCGGCGAGCGCGTCCACGTCTGTCTGCCCGTCGGCCATCGGGTACGACTCGATGGCGAGGCCGGGGCCGTCGGCGTAGTTCGCCAGCACCTCGCGCTTGCCCTCCCGGAGATGGTCCGGGACGAGTATCGTCTCCCCGGAGACGGAACGGACCCGCTGTGCGAGCGTCGCCGCCTCACCGAGTGCCGTCGCTTCGTCGTACATAGAACAGTTGGCCACGTCCAGTCCGGTGAGTTCGACCAGCATCGACTGGTACTCGAACAGGGCCTGCAGGAACCCCTGTGCGACCTCCGGCTGGTACTGCGTGTAGGAGGTCAGAAACTCGGAGCGACTCGACAGGTCGTCGACCACCGAGGGGACGTAGTGGGTGTAGTGGCCCCGGCCGAGGAACTCGGTCAGGTCGTCGTTCCGGCCGAGCAGTCCGGCCGCCTCGCGGCGAACCTCCCGCTCGCCGTGTTCGGGGATGCCGAACTCGCCGTCGAAGGCAACCGACTGTGGTACGTCGAACAGTGCCTCGATGTCGTCGACGCCGACCGCGTCGAGCATCGCCTCCGTCTCGGCGTCGGTGTGTGGGGCGTAGGGGCTGGTCATAGTAGCTGTCCGGAGAGCCGTCGAACGGTCCCGCGAGCGGACATCAGTGTCATACAGTTGCGGCCGGCCGCATATGATTATCCCGATTCGACCACCCCGGTGCCGGCCTACGCGATCCGGTCGCGGTACGCGTCGGCGCCGAGCAGGTCGTCGAGTTCGCTCTCGTCGGCCAGTGTCACGTCGAGCATCCACCCCTCGCCGAAGGGGTCCTCGTTGACCAGTTCCGGCCGGTCGAAGAGGGCTTCGTTGACCGCGGTGACGGTGCCGGAGACGGGCGCGTAGATGTCCGAGACGGCCTTGATGGACTCGACGACGCCGAACCCCTCGCCCGCGGTCAGGTCGTCGCCCTCGGCGGGCAGTTCCACGAACACCACGTCACCGAGTTCGTCCTGTGCGAAGTCGGTGATGCCGACCCGTGCGGTGTCGTCGTCGGTACGGACCCACTCGTGCGATTCCAGGTATCGGTGGTCGTCTGGTACGTCGAAGCTCATCCGTCGATGAATGGCGTCGCCCGGGTACGTGCTTCCTTCGATTCGCCGCGGATGACCACCCTGACGGGCGTGTCGGGGTCGGTGTGCTCGGTTGGCAGGTACGCCAGCGCGATGGGCGTCCCCAGCGTCGGGCTCACCGTCCCGCTGGTAACGTGGCCCAGCGGGTTGCCCCCGGTGTCGGTGACGTCGTAGCCGTGGCGCGGGACGCCGCGGTCGAGCAGTTCGAGTCCGACGAGTCGCTCGTCGACCCCGTCGCGGGCTTGTGCGGCAAGAGGGTCACGACCGACGAAGTCCGTCTCCAGGTCGACCGTTCGGCCGATGTCGGCCTCGTAGGGCGTCCGGGGCTCGTCGGTCGGGTGGAACTCCTGGCCGGAGAGGAGAAAGCCCATCTCGAGCCGGAGGGTGTCTCGCGCACCGAGCCCGCAGGGCTGACAGTCGAAGGCTGACCACACCGTCTCCGCGTCCCCGGTCGGACAGAGGAGTTCGAAGCCGGTTTCGCCGGTGTATCCGGTGCGGGCGACGAGCGTCTCGCTTCCCGCAACGGTGTCGCTTGCCACCTCGAACCGGCTCAGCGAGTCGAGTTCGAGGTCCGTCTCGGCCGCCAGTAGCGTCTCGGCGTCCGGCCCCTGTAGGGCGACCATCGCGTACGCCTCGGTGCGGTTGGTCACCGTCGCCGTCAGTCCCCACTTCTCGCGGTGGCTGACCCACCGCTCGGTCATCTCCCCGTCTTGGCCCGCGTTCGGGATGAAGAGATAGTCGTCCGCGGCACCGTCGGGCAACCGGTAGATGATGATGTCGTCGAGGAGGCATCCGTCCTCGTCGGTGACGCCTGAATACTGGGCGTCGCCGGGCGCCAGTACCGCCACGTCGGTCGTCGTCAGCCGCTGGGTGAGATCGAGCGCGTCGGGGCCGCTGACGGTCACCTGACCCATGTGTGAGACATCGAACTTCCCGGCCGCCTCCCGGACCACAATATGTTCGGTGCGAGTCGAGTCGAACTCGACGGGCATCTCCCAGCCGCCGAAGTCGGTGAGGGTGGCGTCCTCGTACACCCCCGCCAGTGGGGGTCGTCGGAGCGTCATGGGTCGTGAGTCACCCCCGGCGACCTTACGAGTTGGCCTTCGGGATGCTTTCGGCCGAGCGGATAAATCGTATAGCGCGATAGTAAATTGGCTCATAGCTGTAATGCCACGACTCTAGAGCGGAGAAAACCTCGGCCCTGATCTTACTGCGGCCGAATCCGTCGGGAATCGGTAACGATGTCATTGGCCCGTCCGCGGTCGAACAGCGTCGGCGAAGCGGTCACCTGCCCAATGTCGTGGGAAAGAACGCTGGTAGTGACGCTCGCTTCGTCATCGGATGTCCCCAGCTTGTCCTGTCGATACATCGAGTAGCGGAAGTGCGGCCCGCCGACGAGTCCGGTGACGATATCGACCGGAACCCGGGTGTCCGTCCCCGCGAGCATGCTCATTCCGGGGCGAGCGTCGACGTCGGCGAAGAAGAACAACGCCATCTGGAAAGAACTAGATGATGTATCGACAATGGCACTAGCTAGCACGAGGTGGACCGGGGAGGCGCTGTTCTTTCAGGAACGCCGTAGGCGATGAGAAGAGCGATTGTCCCATTGACCACGGCGGCTAGCGCCATCGAGGCCGTCAGTCCGGGTCACGCTCCCGCTCTGTCGATACACCGCGTCCGGGCACATCAGAGGCCATCCCAGTGAACAGCCGGTCCGTGCAAACAGCAGTCTGTCTCAGACTTCTCCGGCCGTTTCTATATAGCGATATTCGATATATCGCTGTGCGCACGTTCGCACGGCCCGAAACACCAGAGCTAAATCCAATCGTCGGCGAGAGGGCGGTATGAGCCTCCTCAGTCGGTTTCGCGAC
>PXQZ01000112.1:0-607 GCA_003021755.1 Halobacteriales archaeon QH_8_67_36
CCTCGACGGCCGCGTCGTCGCGCGCCTCGCGCACCTCGGCGACGCTCTCCTGCTGTGCGGCCTCGACGGCCTCGTCGACCTCTTCGATGTCCTGTTCGCTTTCCTCCTCGACGTTGAACTCGTTGACACCGACGACGATTCGCTCGCCGGCCTCCTGCTCGCGCTGGCGCTCGAAGGCCACGTCCTGAATCCGGCGCTGGACCCACTGGTTCTCGATGGCCCGGCGCATCCCGCCCCGCTCGTCGACTTCCTCGATGAGTTCGCGGGCTTCCTGTTCCAGCTCGTCGGTCAGCGACTCGACGTAGTAGCTGCCCGCGAGCGGGTCAACGGTGTCGGCCGCCCCGGACTCGTGGGCCAGTATCTGCTGTGTGCGCAGTGCCGTCCGCACCGACTCCTCGGTCGGCAGGCCAATGGCCTCGTCTTTCCCGTTGGTGTGCAGGCTCTGTGTTCCACCCAGTACCGCCGCGAGCGCCTGATAGGCGACGCGGACGACGTTGTTCTCTATCTGCTGGGCCGTCAGCGTCGACCCTGCGGTCTGGGTGTGAAACTTCAATTGCTTGGATTTGGGGTTCTCCGCGTCGAAACGCTCGTCCATCAGCTTCGCCCA